>JAURZP010000274.1 GCA_030653335.1 Methanoregula sp.
GGATGCGACCAGATTGTTGTGTGATTGGATTTTATAGGGATAATGGTTATGGATGAAAAAAAGTCTCTTCAGTCAAGGGGCTTTCACTGTATTTATGGCGATGCGGTACTGGTGTCTGATAAACAGAAACTTGTGGACTTTTAAGATCGTGGTGACGCAATAGAGAAATCTATTTTATGCCAAAACAAATAGTCACAGGCAATGCTGAAATTTTGTCCCAAATGTGGGTCATCAGTACAGGAAAAGATGCAGTTCTGCACAAACTGCGGTGCTGCAATAGACGATGATGGGGCGCAGGAAACAAAGCCTGTAAAACCTGAGCCTTACACGGTAAAAAAAGGCGGCCGTAAAACACAGTACCTGCTTATTGGAGCAATAATCATAATTTTCCTTGTTGCCGGCCTCGGATATCTCTTCTCTCAAAGTTCACTTTTTGTCCAGTCCGATCCCATGGGAGCAGGAGTTTACCTGAATTCGGAATTCCGGGGAATAACCCCGTGTGTAATTCGCTATCTCCTGCCGGGAGAGTATCTCCTGGAATTCCGTCATAACGCATATCCATCCTGGAAAAAGAATATCACTGTCACGCTGGGCGAGGAAAAAATTATCAATGCCGACTTATCCGATAACCTCATTCCGGATGTAACGGTTTTGTGCATTTCTGGAGAGATTATTAAAAATACTACGGAACCTGCGACCTGTATTTATAAAAAAGGAGACACATTTACCTTCTCTGGTACCGCTGTGAGACCACATCCAAAAAAGAATCCCGATGTAACGATCTCTGTCTATGCGCAGGGAACTGTGTCGCCTCTCAAAACTCAATTGGTCGGTATTTTCCCGGATAACACCTATAATTTTACCGTTGATGATACCTCGTTACCGAGCGGAAATTACCATCTTGTTGCATCACTTCCCTCCGGAGAGAACTCAACTGTTGCTTTTACCATCGAAAGCGGGGAAGATACCAATATCCGTATTTTACAACAGATTGTAAAAGATTACCACAAAATCCACACCTACAGCCTGAATGATTACTTCGTTTGCGCGGATATGGCGCAGGATGTCTGGAATATTGTTAAGACACAAGGTATGCGGGCATTGCTGGTTGCAGGAAATATCAAGAACCCGGATGCAAACTGGAAGGACTATGATCATGCCTGGGTGATTGTCGAAACAGCCCCGGGGCAATGGATTGCTTTAGAGACAACGGGTGGAGTTTTGGTGTATAAAAAAGACAACCCCAATTACTATCGTGGCATCTTCTTTGAGAACCCCAAAGACTTAAAAACAAATATGGATCTGAGACGTGACTATAACAACGAGATTGAACGGTTTGTAACGATTGTCAGCCAGTACAATGTAAAAGTGAGTGAATACAATACCAAACTGGACTATTACCGTTCCCTCACAGATTCCTACAATCAAAAATATGCAGGCAAGAGCCTGACCGCTGCAGAATACCAGGAATCACTGGGAGTGAAGAACACTCTCAATTCCGAACAACAGAAACTGGGTCTGTTGAAAGCTGAACTGGATCAACTGACCATCACCTACAATAATGAAAAACAGATAATGGACAGAATTACTGCCCAGATGACCGAGCTGGCGGTAAAAGGTGAGCTTCTTATGAGGACATGATTTTTTTCTCACCTTTTTTTTTAAACGGTTAATCAAACACCTTATGTCCCTTTTTCTGCATCTCATGGGTCAGGTACTGGTGCGGGATTTCTCTTACGGATGCATCGTCTCATCGGTCTTTTTTTTAATCGCAAACAGGATCTACACCTTTTTTATATATTCCCGCAGGAAAACAACGAATTTGCAGTGCGATGACAAACAGCACCACCGCATGCGAAATTTCAGATTCCAAGGAATTATGGGTAAGAAACGCCACTCCATTACTCGTTTGGCTTCCTTGAAAATAAGGACTGGAAAAAGCCAGTCGGTTTTTTCTGATGCGAAAGGGGGTATACGGGCCGGGCTGCGACAGATGATTTTGATACGGCAAGATCCGGAATCAGAACCTCTGCCTCGGCCAACCCTTCTTCAACCAGCACTTTCTCAGTGATATCTGTAACAAAACCCGCTATCGAGACCGTCTTTTTGTTCTTCACCAGCGGGATCTCATTGACTTCAAACCTTAGGATGCGCCCGTCACGCGAACACATCTCCAGCCGGTATGGGGGTTCGCGCCTGCAAGACGCGATCATTCGGATCGTCCGTTCAAGTCCTGCTGCATTCATCGGGTTATCGGTGAGGTAATCTGTCCATATCCGCTTTCCTTCTTTCGGGCGGCACCCGAGAAGTGCCCGCAATCGTGGGCTTACAAACATCAGGGTATGATCAGGGGTGTGGGTGTAATACATCCGTTCGCCGCTCTCAATGGCGAGCATCAGTTCCTCATCCTTCTTTTTTATTGCTCTCTGCTCGCTCTTGATCCGTGTGATATCCCGTCCTGCTGCAACAATGGAAACAACTGCATTGCTGCTGTTTAGCACAGACTTTGCCGACCAGCTGAAACACCGCATTCCTTTGGGCGTCTGGATCCACTGTTCAACCGTGCAGGCGAATGGCGGGCGGAAGAGTTGGGTCATCCGTGTGGCAATAACATCGGCGTACCGCTCACTGGTAACAGGCATGAATACACTACCGGCCAGAGCCTCTTTGGATTTTCCTACCGCTTCGCAGTAAGCAGAGTTCACAAAGAGCAGCCGGCCTTCCGGATTGATCCTGACGATCAGGTCCTGCTGGCATTCTACCAGATCCCTGTACATAATATCTGTCGCGCCCATCATCGTGACCACTGTTCCCAGAACCACTCGACTTTGGAATTACCGGATAAAAAAGGAGTGTTCTGCTCCACGCATGATCATCTGTCACAGAACTATTAATGTTGTACGATTTCACAAAGAAAAATGAGTGGGGGCATAAGGAAACAACCGGTAAGGGAAATACTTCTCCTGCTGGGACAATTGCTCAACA
>JAURZP010000278.1 GCA_030653335.1 Methanoregula sp.
ATATCGCGAAACAATTTTGGAAAATTATTGAATCGCATCTAAAACGTGAATTGATACGAATTTCCTAAAAAAATCTGAGATTGAACAAAAATCAAAAAATTTCGTTGATTCAATTCAAAATATTGCCCAAGCCTTTTTTTACCTTATGGAAGATTGTGAAAAAAGAAAAACAATTGTTAGTAATCGATCTCCTTTGTTTGGCGGATATTTGAGTATGATAAATCGAATTGGATGTTCTGTAGATGAAGAAAAATTGTCCGAAAATGAATTAGAACTCTATCATGAAATTGAAAAAGTATCTCAAACGGTACGAGTGTTGACAGATGCATTAAAGATTCTTGCTCTGGGTATTGATTATCGAAAATATTCGAAATTCATGTTAATTGCGCCTGATGTTAATCATATGAAATATGATTCCTGGGATCCAAAAAAAGAACTCAAAAATATTACAGAAAGCGATGTGGATTTTTGTTTTGCCTTTGTGGTTGAGTGTTCATTAAAATTACAAGAATTTGATTATGATTTAAAGCAAAGTTATTATGAGGGAACTTTGGATAAATGGTTTTGAATTTTAAGCTCAAAAATCCTCCATCTATACAGAATTAATAATTTCCACGATGTTTCGAATATCGAAAAACATACTCTGGTTTCACTAAATCCCATGATTATTCCTTTCGCTTGTGGTCTTCGCACCTGCCAGAAGCAACCTATGATCTGTAAAATACCCGGTCACTCCCTTCCACTCTCCTCCCAGTGACCACCTCCTATTCTCACTCAGCACCCGCCCCTCTCCACTAAGCGAGTCCTCCGTAGCTCAAAACCCCTATGGTGGGGGATCTGACCCCTTTTTGCGAGCTCATGGCGACCCCGCTCTCATGGGGATGAATATCACAAACCGGTACCTGCATCAAAACAGTCCTCCGACATAACAAGATTAATGCGAACAAACATACAAGCGGTTTACTATGGTATCGTATGTTTCGACTCTGCTGACCTTCGTTGTCGCGCTGATCATTTCAACGGTAATAATTTACTATATTGCAAAGTTCTTTGGTGCAAAGGATAGTTTATCCACGGCCGTTCTCGCTGCACTGATTGGCACTGCCGTGTACACGATCTTTTATTACGTGCTGGGCCAGGGTCTGCTACCCGCATTCATTGCAGGAATCGTATGGCTGCTGGTGTTGCAGAAACTCTACACTATCGGCTGGTTAAGAGCGCTGCTCATTGCAGTTGTCATCTGGATCGTGACCTCCGTTGTCGGGTTGTTCCTGCCGGTGCTGTGAAAAAGCCTGAGCACTATCCGGAGCAGGAAGGGGACATTTCGATTATTGGCAAGCCCCCAATTTTTCAATAACCTCAATTTTTTATTGATTCCCGTTTTGCTGAGCAGTCACATTTTCATTCTATCAGGAAGAGATGAGTTGAAAGGAAAATGAAATCATTATCTATTTATTATCTGTTCATCTGCGTACTTCTCTCCGGTCTCCTGGCGATCTCCGGATGTATCGGCCAATCCCCACATCCGGATAATAACACTCCGGTCATTACTTCCTCCGGGAACACTACACTAAAACCCGTCACTTTAGTGACTAAAACAGATGGAAACATGACGGCGAAAAACTGCCGGTTTGTTGCGATTTCAACGGCCCCTCACCAGAGTCTTGCGCTCAGGGACGACGGTACTGTTGTTGCATGGGGGGAGTCTGACGGCGGAATGATGAAAGTCCCGAAAAATCTTAACAATGTTACTGCAATCGCGGCAGGGCACTGGCACAACCTTGCCCTCCTAAAAAACGGGACTGTTGTTGCATGGGGGAACAGATACCACGGCGACTGGCAAGTCCCCTCCGGGGTTCATGATGTCGTTTTAATAGATGCTGGAACAGAACACAGCCTTGCCCTGAAAAAGGACGGATCGGTTATAGCATGGGGAAGGTGCGAACAAGGACAATGCGCCATTCCAAAACGTCTTGAGAATTACACGGCTGTTGCTGCCGGCTCATGGCGAAGTGTTGTTTTGAAATCTGATGGAACGATTCAGACATTCAATCTGGAAGAGCATCACGAGATAGCACAAAACCTGACCGGCATTGCTGCCATTTCGGTGGGGTACGATCATGTTCTCGCGCTAAGAAAAAATGGAACGGTTGTTGCATGGGGAGACAATACCTATGGCCAGTGCGATGTCCCGGATGGACTGGCTCATGTCACTGCAATCTCTGCCGGGTATTGGCATAATCTTGCCTTAAAGGATGACGGGACGGTAGTCGCATGGGGTGGAAAGTCTATTGAATCTCTCATAAAAGATAACGGCCAGTTCAGTATTCCCGCGGGTCTTACGGATATCACCGCAATATCGGCAGGAGGATTCCATAATCTTGCACTGAAGCGTGACGGAACCATTGTTGCATGGGGAAGCAATGAAGCCGGGGAATCCAATCCCCCTCTATGTAGCTATTAACAGAAGATGCCGTCATAATTCCATACCCTTCAATTGTTACGGCTACCATCCTCCCGATCATCAGGAAAACCCGCCCCTGATAATGGAGTTGCCCGCAGCACCCCGCTCACGGCCACCGGCTCCACCTGACCGTCCAGCCCATCGCGAGCCTCTGTGATCGTCCATCCAAACAGATCCAAACAGGCCGGTTTTTATGCCCGTTAAATTGTTATTTTGGCAATCCGGAACGATATAGCAGGAATCCCCCTAAAAAGTGCCCCATACAGGCCGGTCGGAAAATATCCGGATCTGGTGAACGGAGGCTGAAATGAGCCCGGATTGGGATCTTTGGGATAGTACTCCCAATAGGTAGTATTTCTCTGGTGCTACTGGCAGTTACTCATGGAAATTACCCGTAGAAAGCCACTCACCATATCCTTTTCTCTAATGTGCCACGTCCACTATTTTTAATCAGCACCCGCCCTTGATAATGGAGTTGCCCGCAGCACCAAATCGCTGAGCAGGGTGGGATCGGGCGTGAATCGTCAGCGAGCTCCCATAAGAAAAGAGCGAAAAAAAATCTGTTTCTCAGCGCAGCGGCATTTTCTTTTGCTTTTTTTCTGCAGGAGCTACCTTTTTTGTCCCAGTGGTACGGGTAGGGGGCTGTATTGACCGTTCCATAGTAAGGTCTGCTATCTGGCGGAAGAGTTCATCATCGTACATTCCGTCAGTACTTATTGACTCCACAATATCCAGCATCGACTGGTACACCTTTAACTTCTCTTTTAGTGCCAGCGCGCATTTGCTCTCACCAAGACCAATTGCATTCTCACCCGGCATATCAGCTAAATCAAAATCTCCCATCCACATCGGGCATTCGTTCCCGATGCACTCGTGTAAAAGATCGCGCCAGCATTTCATATAGATCTTTTTACCGGAACATTCTGATAGACTTTTGCATATAAACGTGACAGACTGTTCAGCCGCGACAATTTTTTGGGGCATGGATCGTGAGCAATGGATCGATCCCCCTCTTTACATTCTCACACTCCATCCGCCCAATTCTATTCTAATGGAGTAGCCCAAAGCACCGAATCGCTGATGGGGTGACAAGGAACACGTGAGATCGTAAGCAACTCCCGTGCACAATCTTTCCAATCATTCCGGTCACCCTCACACACCTCACGGTATCAGGGGGGGAATCATCCCGCCTGCACAATCATAAAAAACCGGAAACGGTTCAGCGTTTCCAGACTTCCATGCTTGACATGTTCTTGCCGTGGTACGTGATCTCACTTGCTGTGAACACGAGCACTACGAAATCTGGATTTTCGGGGGTTTTGAAATACTGCTCGAACATCGGGTTCCAGTACTTCTTTTTTGTCGCTATATCCTCGTGGATCTTTCCCTTTGCAAGGATCTCGACATACGGGTCGGAGAACTCCTTTCCTGACCAGACCGAGAGGGCGGTGTCAGGGTTTTTCTTCAGCTGCTCAACCTTCTTTGAGGATTTCATGGTCGCCCCGACAAATGTCATGTCGGGAAAACCTGCAAGCACCATGAAACGGACTGCCGGGTGCTTCTTGTCCAGAGTAGCGACGGCGTGAACGTGGGGCCCGCTGATCACTTCCATAATCTGCTCTTTGAGTGCCATGTGAAGCACTGTGTTCCATGATCCTATTAAACATAATGTTGGGGAAAAGAGACCTTGGCATCTCTTCATATTCTCTTTTTCTGCGACCTCCTTCCTCACACTTTCGCCCCCCGCACACCATGCCCTCATCTCCTGATACCTGCCATCTGAATGCAGTGAACTTATGCGAAAGATGCAGCTGGATGAATTAATCCTGCGGTGGAAAAAGACCACGCGGGCGTTAAAAATCTATGAACAGGAATACGGAAAAACGCTCACGGATTGCCTGGAGAAGCGGACGGACGCAGAACTGGTCCATTTCCATGATCCGGTGGAAGCCGCAGCATTCTTCTGCCTTATTGAACTGATGAAAACAAAAACCGTACAATAATTTTCTGGCAATGTTCCTAAAAAAACGCTTGTCAGAGCAGCACAAAAAAGCGATCCTGAACAAGGTGTCAACGGAGTCTCATCGTGATCGTGATTACAGTTCGGTATCTGATATTCAGCCATCGTCTCATTCCCTCATTGAAGATGAATCGTATTGTAATGGAACAATGTGACTGGACCCCTGTTTTAAAAAAATCTGTTATTTTGGGATAGTGAAAATACGGATTATCACAAAGATTTTTTACCGGGATGTTTTACTTTTATAGCACAAATTTAAATTCAATAAGAAGGTGAGATGATGAAAAATATTGCAATTCTGGTTATTACGGTTTGTGTACTGCTCGTTGCCGGTTGTACAACTACTCCGGCAACTACTAGTCCATCCGGACAAGTCTCTTCCGTTCCCACGTTTCCTGGAAAGACATCGCTGGATCCGGTGTTACCCATGAATGGAATGGTAACGCTTGGAAGCGGCAACAATACAATGGAGATATCTCTCCATAGCGTTGAAGTTGATCCGCCTGCAGACTCCGGTATCAAGACCATCACCATCTACGTTCTTGCAAGAAATACCGGAACAACCCCCCGCCAGTTTGTCTGGTTCAGTAAACTTACCAATGTGAACGGGAATTCTTTTGGGGGAATCGGCATATCGCACAAGGGCACCGGAGCCCGTAGCGGTCAGATCTATCCGGGTATCGGAGAAGCAGCACGGGATTATATTGAAATTCGTTCGGCTGATTCGTTTGCTACCTTGTCAAAAGGTGCAGTACTTGATGTATACTTCATGGAAAGGACAAATAATGAGACCCGCATGGTACCGGATTATCATGTTGCCTGGACTATCAATCCGGGAGTGATCAGATAACCACTTTTTTACCCCCGATTCATGGACCAGCTTTGCCATTTTTTCCGGTCAACTTTGCTATTAAATTTTCCCTGTTAAAAAAGAACAAAAGAGAAAAAACCATAAAAAAATCCTGAGTTGAGAATATGCGACTTGCATATGTTGGACTTTCCATTGCACTGGCACTTTTTATCATTGCACAGGGTGTCAATAAACCGATTTTTTTCTATGCACTGGTTATTCCGGTTATCCTTTTTATTTATGGGTTCGCGGCAAAAGAGACATTGCCCGAAGTAAAAAAGGATGACGACGAGGTAACAGAAACTTCAGAATGATGATTGAACCGTTCTCCTGCCAGAAACACAGTTCAGTACCAAAGGGTGCTATTTAAAAACCAAGTGTCTGCGGTTTTACTTCTTGTCTGCCGGATCATCATCCCACGGGTGCAGCATCTTTCCTTTGTGAATTTTGATATCGGGCGCTTTTAGCCCTGTGCCCCACGAGGGTTCATCGAGTAACGGGTCTGCCTCTGCCTCAAGCGTGAAAACGGCCGAATCCGGCAGTTCGTCCGGACGCAGCGGGGGCATAATAACGGTTCGTTCCAGAAACGCGATCTCATCTCCGGTCATCTTTTCTTCAGGAATTGCGAACTCATCGGGTTCCGGTTCGATATCCAGTACAGTTGCCGGAAAATCTGTAATCTCGTACGGTTGCAGGGGTGGCATTGTGATCGCCTGGCCCTCTTCCATCAGGAACACTCCGGCATGGAAAAGAGGTAGTCTTAAGAGAAATTAAAAGTTCTGCATATCTCCTGAATTGACATCGTAAAGCAACTGTGGAGATCCATGCTGCAAAGGAAAAAACGAGAACGTCTGTAAAAAGAACCCGACCCTGGTATCTTTACATGAATTAATCATTCACTGACAGAAAAATTCTGCACGAAAAAGAGCAGGAATTATTTTTTCCCGTACACCGTTTCCGGATCAAAAACCTTCGTCCCGATGACCTTTCCGTCAAGTGTCCGGTAAAAACAGGATTCATATCCCGTATGGCATGCAGCACCGGTCTGCACCACTTCATAGATCAGGCAATCCTCATCACAGTCCGTTAAGATACGTTTAACTTTCTGGAAGTGCCCGCTCTCTTCGCCCTTTTTCCAGAGTTTTTTCCGGCTCCGGCTGTAATAATGCGCATAGCCGGTCTCATGTGTAAGCCGGATAGCCTCGTCATTGGCATAGGCCATCATCAGCACTTTACGACTTTTTTTGTCCTGCACAATGACCGGAATCAGTCCGTCAATAAATTTCAGGTTCAGCATGGTTTAAGCTCCCGATACAAATACTCTCATGATTGCAAGAAGGAA
Source organism: Methanoregula sp. (assembly GCA_030653335.1). Taxonomy (GTDB): domain Archaea; phylum Halobacteriota; class Methanomicrobia; order Methanomicrobiales; family Methanospirillaceae; genus Methanoregula. The sequence continues at coordinate 6,677 of JAURZP010000278.1, forward strand.
ATCCCCAAAGACGATGGCCGTGATGAGTCCGGCCGTGATTGGGATGATGAACGGTACTGCATAAGAGATCCAGACCGTGCCGGCTTTTTTGTATATTGCCAGTTCTGCGGTGAACTCTTCGGGATGTTCCCTGAGATCTTTAGTGTAGATCCGGCCAACGCCTGCGTACATTCTCTTAATGGAATCCCAAAAACCGATAAACTTACGGTTCATTATCCCCTTCTTCTCTTCAAAATCCTCCATTACAAATCCCCATTCCTGCTGGATGGTATCGCCCTTGACCGGAAACCCAAAGAACATGTACATGAGCGGGGCACGATTCCCCTGCGCAATATTGACAGCAAAGATCGCAAGCGGTGCCACAAGATTGAGCAGCAGGGCATTGATAAGAACCGAGAATGCCAGAAATCCAAGTGGAGTATTTCCCAGCAGCGGGGTGAACGGGAATGTCGGGACACAGAATGAGATGAAGATGAGTGCCCATGCATCCGCCCCTCCAAAGAAGTGCATCCTCCCAAACAGGTAAAACACCCCGCAGAAGACTGCAGGGAGCAGGACAAAGAGGGCAGGAGCCCCCCAGCTACTGAAAAAGAGAACCAGTGATGTGATTGCAAATATCATGACAATCAGGATGAAGTACCAGCGGCTGAGTGCATCTTCAATATTGGACTCCTTCCTCTTTTTCTTCGGCTTGATCTTGCCTTCTGGTTTCTGTTTGTAAGTAATGTACGAAATATATGCAAAAATTCCGGCAAACATCGCGTACCAGGGCACAAGTGTCATACTGAAAGGTGCAGGAAGAACCAGCCATGCCAGTAATGGGAGGGCAAGAGTGACTGCAAGGTATTCGAACTTAAACGGTTCACCGGGCTCATGGTTGTCAAGATAGTTGGCATAAAAGAAACTTACAACCAGGGCCAGGTAGCCTGCAATGAGACTGAAATTTCCGGTCTTTATGTAGAGGAGCCAGACAGAAGCGGGAATCCCGACAATGAGCATCGGATACCATGTCTTAAACGGCACCCTGCGATCCCTGATATCAAGATATGATGCATAGATCAGGGTGACAAGAACGGCTAATGCCGAGATCACCATCGGGTATAATAGTTCCATAAATTCTGTACATGCTTTTTTTTATGAACACTTATGTATGGCGCTGGCAGCGGCAGACAAATGTGCGCAACTCTCTAATATCCGGGTTGCGAATAACTGCCATACAAAGTTGCAGCAGATCCAGTCTTACGTATTTATCGCAAGAAAAGATTCCAGGGATGGTTTTTATGAAGATCCAGGACATGATTGATACAATTCTTAAAAAATCAGAGATCCTGGGAATATTCCTGCTCCCTGAACTGATCCAATTTGCAGAAAAGGGCAGAATTAATGGTATTGCGGTATCTAAAGATGACGAGAAGAAGCAATATCTTGCGCTCCTTTCCGGTGAAGCGGAAGGTGCCATCTTCATTGATGAAAAAGGAACCCTCTTTGGTGACAATGCCG
>JAURZP010000281.1 GCA_030653335.1 Methanoregula sp.
CATCGCAGGTGACCGTGGTTCCGATGCCGGCGCTCTGAAACGCTTGTGCGATCTTATCCATGTCCATGCAGTCAGGCCTCATGAATTTTTATTATAGAAGTTATCCTGACAGCACCATGAACCTTATGGGTTCAGCCGGTCCTATATACCTGTAATGAAAGTCGCGCTCGTCAATTCCCGGCAGGATAAGGCGGGAGTAAACATACGGCTCCATATCGAACAGCTGCTGGCCAGCGATCCTGATGGGCGATGGCAGGCTCAGGGGCGGACCTATGAATTTTCTGAGGTAGAGGAACGGTTGATCCATGCCGGAGATGTGGATGAACACATCGACGCCGATCTGGTGATCTTTCTCTCGCGGCATTCGAGTGTCAACCCGGTGCCGGTCCTCACGGTACATGTCACCGGTAACTTCGGCGTTGCAGATCTCGGGGGCACTGCCCGGACACTTGCCCCCGCAGCACCTGCGATGATGCAGGCAACCCTGCGCTCGCTCGCAAAGCATTGTCCCGAAGGCTACCGGGTCTCGTATGAAGTGACGCACCACGGTCCCACTGCCCTGCACCACCCGTCGTTCTTTGTCGAGATCGGGAGCACTGAAAAGGAATGGACAGATCCCGTTGCCGGAAGAGCAGTGGCAGAAGCGGTACTGGATGCTGTCTTAATCAACGCAGTCCCGCTGATCGGGTTCGGGGGAACACATTATGCGGTCCGCCAGACCGAGATTGCACTTTCCTCCCGCGGGGCATTCGGGCATATCGCCCACAGCCGGGAGATTGCAGGACTTGACGCAGCGATGATTCGCAGGATGCAGGAGCAGAGCGGGGCGGTTGCTGCCTATATCGATCGCAAAGCGCTTGACCGTGACGTTTTTGATAGTCTGTCAGGTATGCTGGACCAGCTTTTGATCCCCCGGCTATCGGAAAGCGAGCTCTCTGCCATGGGGCATCTCTCGTGGGATACGTACCAGTCTGTGCGGGCAATGGCAGAGGGGGTGTCGCCGGGTGCCCGTTGCTATATCCATGATATGCGAAAGGATGGGATACTCAGCCTGATCCGGGCAAATCCTGTTTTAATTGCCGAAACCACAAAATCGGACGAGCCGGGGTTGATAAAGGATCTCGATGTATTGCCGGTTGTTCACCTTTCCACACGCGATAATCGCTTCCTTCCCGATTTTATTACGTATGACGAACATTCGTCACAAATAATAAATGATTTAAATACATTGTGCGTGAAAATCATACGTAATAAAGAGATCACTGCAACAGAGAGAGATCACCTGATCATCACTAAGGTACGGTTCGACCCAAAAAAAGCGCGCGAACAGGGGGTAACACCCGGACCGGCTTACAAACAACTGGCAGCAGGCAGGTCAATAGAGATCAACGGTCGGGTGATCACACCAGCAATGGTGTCTTTGTGCAGTGAAACCGACATCCACATCCCGGGGTTGGAGAAGTTTTCATGAGGTCGATTGTAGAAGAGGCACTAACCAAAGTGAGGGACGAGACCGTTACTCCCTCGCAAAACAATGAAGATCTTGACGAGATTCTGCGAGAGCTCAAGACCGAGATCGCTGTGATTGGTTGCGGAGGCGGCGGATCGAACACGATCTCCCGTATGATGGAAGAGGGTATCCATGGTGCGAAACTCATTGCTATCAACACCGATGCCCAGCACCTGATTCGCACACATGCCGACCAGCGCATCCTCGTAGGCAGGCAGCGAACCCGGGGTCTTGGCGCCGGCTCCATCCCCCAGATAGGTGAAGAAGCTGCGCTGGAAAACGAGCAGGAGATCCGGGCGGTTGTCTCGGGTTGTGACATGGTCTTTATCACCGTAGGTCTCGGTGGAGGTACCGGTACCGGTGTTGCTCCTGTAGTGTCAAAATCTGCCAAGGAGGAGGGAGCGCTCACAATTGCGGTCGTTACCCTGCCGTTCGCTGCGGAAGGTGCCATCCGCATGGAGAACGCAGAGGCAGGTCTTGAGCGTCTCAGGGAGGTTGCAGACACCGTCATTGTTGTGCCCAATGACCGGCTGCTCGAAGTTGTGCCCAAGCTCCCCCTCTCCGCTGCGTTCAAGGTAGCTGATGAAGTTCTGATGCGTGCGGTCAAGGGAATCACCGAACTCATCACCATGCCCGGGCTTGTCAATCTCGACTTTGCCGATGTGCGCACGGTGATGGAACGCGGCGGCGTTGCCATGATCGGGATGGGTGAGAGTGACAGCGAGGATAAGGCAGCAGACTCAGTGAAAAAAGCGCTCCGTTCCCCGCTGCTCGATGTAGATATTTCCGGAGCCACCGCAGCGCTTGTCAATGTGGTCGGCGGTCCGGACATGACCATGGAAGAAGCCGAAGGTGTGGTGCAGGAAGTCTATAACCGTGTAGACCCGAACGCCCGGATCATCTGGGGTGCGCAGATCGACCCCGCCATGCAGAATAAGATGCGGACCCTGCTTGTGGTCACGGGCGTACGGTCGTCACAAATATATGGTCGGAACGAGAAACTAACCCCCAAAGTACAGAAACAGTTTGAGATCGATTTTCTCAAGTGAGTCAATATGGAAATATCAAAACCTGATTTCAAAACAGACGTGTTACATGAGGAATTGTTCCGCAAGTACCTGCGGGTCTTAAAACTCGCGCGCACACCGACACGGGAAGAATTTGGAAAGATTGCAACGGTCGCTGCCGCAGGTGTGCTCCTCATCGGGCTGATCGGGTTTATCATCTACGTACTCTTCGAACACCAGAAACTGCTGGGATTCTGATCCTGATGGCTATGACTCCCCAGGCTCCCCCCGCAGCGCCAGTGGTTCCTGCAGCTCCGGAAGTCTATACCAACCGGATCTTTGCGATAAAGACCACATCCAAGCAGGAGCGGACGGTAGCGGATAATATCTTAAAAGCTATCGACACCAGGCAGACGGATGTCAAGGTGACTGCGATCATTGTGCCCAATGAACTGAAAGGGTACGTGCTTGTAGAAACGCCGGAAAAGATGAACCGTATCGAGCAGCTCGTGGAGCTCATTGCCCACGCGCGCACGGTTATCAAAGGCGAGACAAGTCTTGCAGAAGTCGGGCACTTCCTGATTCCAAAGCCGGTTGTTGCCGGCATTGAAGAAGGCACGATTGTCGAACTGATTGCCGGGCCGTTCAAAGGCGAGAAGGCAGTTGTCAAGCGCGTTGATGCCGCAAAGGAAGAGATCACCGTCGAGCTCTACGAGAGCGTTGTCCCGATCCCGATCACTGTCCGAGGCGACAATGTTCGTGTGGTCGAGAAGTTCTCGGACCGGTAATTCTCTCATTTTTTTTAATTTTCCGGACCTTGCCGACTGTGCAGGTACCTGAGCGGTGTGTTATCAGCATCCATTTTAAAAAACCCCTTTGCTGCGGTTATCCACAGGCAGCCGGGAGAGTCCGGTTTACTGACATTATTTCGTCTCCTTACGTTGTATTTGCACAACAAGGTGAGGAGTAACGGTTCCCTGGATTTTTCAGTCGCCGGTAGTACCCTGTTACGGATTAGGATTTCCCATAAAAAATGTATTATTCAGATATCATCAGGTGATGATACAATAATTACGATGAACGCCTTCCCGACAGTGCTTCCTGTGCCGGCGGTTTTAAGGACAAAATGCTGAAACCCCCTTACCCCGCCGTGACTAAAGAGAGGCCCTGAGGTGGGGGACCGTCCCAAATTTGAAATTGACAAAATCAAAATGACAAGAATTATCCTTTAATAAAAGAATGAATTAAGTCATCAAATTTGGGTGAATCGGATTGAGGGTGTATTATTGAAAGTAAAGAAATGTCTTCAAAGATCATTCATCGATCTCATACTTCCTGACAAAATATCATGCATAAGTCATGTTATCAGGAACCATCTCTGAATACCGTTTGCATTCAGTCACCTCTCGATCCGGAAAAAATACTATTTCGAGGTGCTGCCATGCCGCAAGTTCAACCACCCTTACATTCAGTTACAGACTTTAAACCCGGTAACCATGCCTGTTGTATCTATGATACTGATGAAGAGCACCGGAATATTATCACACCGTTTCTCCGCAGGGGTCTCGAACAGAACGAAAAAGTAGTCTATATTGCCGATGCCAGAGACCCCAGAACCATTATAAACTATCTGAAAACCGATGGTGTTGATGTTGAACATTACCAGAAAAAAGGACAGTTCAACATCCTCTTGATTACTGATGTTTACCTGAAAGGGGGAGTATTCGATCCTGACTGGATGATGTCAATCCTTTTATCTGATACACAGGAAGCGCTTGCTGAAGGGTATACCGCACTCAGGGTGACTACTGAGATGTCATGGGCGCTTCGTGGGTTGCCCGGGTCAGAACGGCTGATGGAGTATGAGAATAAGTTGGACAACTATTCTAAAGGGAGTGAATTTCTCAGTGTTTGCCAGTACGACCGGCGTTGTTTCTCCAATGGACAGTTCCATGATGTGCTCGCGGTGCACCCGTTCGCCGTTATCGGAACCAGCGTTTATGATAATTTTTACTATGTTCCGCCAAAAGAGCGTGCGAAAGAAAATCCGTCGGGTAAACAACTGAATTCCTGGATCTCAAATCTCATGAACTATAATAACGCGGAGGAGGCGCTGCGGGAGAGCGAAGCAAAGTTCCGGCTCATTGCCGATAATACCGCTGATAGCATCTGGATTTTCGATATGGATATGCACCTGCAGTACATCAGTCCGTCGGTAGAAAAGATGAAAGGATTCACTGTCGAGGAGGTGTTGTCACAGTCACTTGAAGAGATGATGACCCCAGAGTCTCTTGAATCGTTGATGAAACGTTTCCACCATGAGATGGCGCTGGAGGCTTCGGGCACGGCTGACCCTGACAGGACGGTCTCATTCGAGACCGAGGAGTATTGTAAGACCGGTACAACAGTGCTGGTAGAGAATTCTGTAACCCTTCTCCGGGATGCACAAGGCCGTCCTGTCAGGATGCTGGGGATTTCACGCGACATCACCGGGCGCAAACGTATGGAGGATGCACTCCGCAAAGAACGGGATTTCGCGGAGAGCGTAGTCGGGACTGCGCAGGCAATTATCATGGTTCTTGACACGAAGGGACATATCGTCTATCTGAATCCCTACATGGAGGAGATTTCCGGTTATATTCTGGAGGAGGTGAAGGGTAAAGACTGGTTTGAGATGTTCCTGCCATCTCACATTCAGGAAAGCACCCGGTCATTATTCTTAAAAGCCGTTTGCGAAACCCAGACAAGCGGCAATGTTGATACTATCATTACCAAAGACGGGCGCGAACGGCTGATCGAATGGTATGACAAGACGCTCAAAAACGCTGACGGCAGCATTAAAGGACTGCTCGCCATTGGACAGGATGTCACCGATCAGAAGCATATGGAGGAGGCGCTCCGAAAAAGTGAAGAGAAATACCGGGGGCTGATCGAACAGACTGGAGAAGGTGTCTGGATAATTGACAGGGATTACCGGACGACATTTGCCAACAACCGGCTTGCGGCGATGCTTGGCTATACCCCACAGGAGATGATAGGAAAACAGATACGGGAATTTATGCCAGCCGGGGATATGGAGATACACATCCGGCGTATCAGGGAGCGGCTGGAAGGAAAAGGTGACCGGTTTGAACAAAAATTCTTCCGTAAAGACGGCTCGGCGCTCTGGGCTATTACATCAGTCACGCCGTTGGCAGAAGAAAAGGGACTTGTCGGTGCTTTTGCCATGCTTACCGATATTACCGACCGCAAACGGGCAGAAGAGGCGCTGCATGAAAGCGAAGAACGGTATAGAATTCTCACGGACGCTGCACATGATGCGATCTATACGTTAAGTCCGGAGGGAGTGGTGACGTATGTGAATAGTGCGGGGTCTGCATTGACAGGCATGCCCCCCGAAAAAATTGTCGGGTTATCTCTCGAAAGTCTGTATCACCCCGATATTGCACAGGAATTACGGGCAAATCTGGATAAGGTTATCTCAACAAAGAGACCGGTTCGTTTTGACGCCAAATTCTGGCACGAAAACCCGGGCCAGATAACCTGGCTTGATGCCCAGCTTGTTCCCCAGTTCGGTCCTGACGGGTCTGTTGTTCAGGTAATGGGGATATCCCGTAGTATTACCGACAGAAAACACGCGGAAATGTTACTGAAACGGTTTAATGAAGAACTTGAATCGAAGGTCCGTTTGCGTACATCTGAACTTGAATACAACAACGCTCTGCTTGAGAATGAGGTTATCCAGCGAACACGGGCGGAGGAAAGTGTACGGAAGTCTTTAAACGAGAGAGAACTCCTGCTCCGTGAGATCCACCACCGGGTCAGGAACAATTTCCAGATTATTTTAAGTCTCATCTCCCTCCAGTCCCGGAATATCAAAGACCAGAAAATATTAGAGACAATAGGGGAGTTCCAGAACCGCATCGTTGCGATGGCACATGTCCACGATAAGATGTACAGTGCCGATGACATTTCCAGTATCGACCTGTCTGAAATCTGTACATTTCTGGGAATGAACCTTTTCAAGTCCTATAAAGTCGATCCTCAGCAGATCCGGTTTAACATCGAAATGAAAGACCTGCTGATTACCATAGAATCTGCAATCCCCCTTAGCCTCATCATCAACGAACTCATCTTAAACTCAATAAAGCACGCGTTTCCCCAAGGTGCAACAGGGGAGATCATCATTGCAGGACGCCGGGAAGCCGACAGCCTTGTGCTCTCCTTCAAGGATACGGGGATCGGTATACCGGAAGACCTTGACTGGATGAGAAGTTACCAATCGCTGGGGCTCCGGTTGGTGGTAAACCTGGTGGAACAGTTGGATGGCACTATTGAACTTGATCGGACAACTGGAACTGCGTTTACAATTGTCGTGAAGGAAAAATAATAAACAGGAAATGAGCATACGGCATCTCTATTGAATCAAAATTTCCCAATGTATTATGAGAATGAAAACAATTTTTTTTTTTTTAAAATCTCTCGCATCCGTCCTGCTTTAGAACGACTTATGCCACGGTGAGCGTCTTAATAGTACCTCCCCATAGCATTTTTATAAATCATAAATCTCTTTCTTGGTTCCTGTGGAGAATATGCCAAATATTCACCCGGTTTGTAAAAATACAGTAGATTTACACCTCGCTTATTGGCCCCCAAAGACCCTGAAATCACCGGCAGTCGAAAGCAGAGCTACACAATTATTACTGAGAAGAAAGTCACCGGGGTCGCAGGGTTCGGGGACTTCGCGAGCACACCCCGGCGCCACCGCCCGACGTGAAAGGGGGGATCACAAAACCCAGTTTGTTTCCACCCGACCATGCTTACCCCAGTGGGCGTTTGGGATCGCCCCGCCAATCGCTACCAAGTGTGGATTTTTACCGGGCAATTTTCAGGGATTCTTCTAACTATCCCGCTTATCTTGGGGTTCGGTGATCACCCGTCCAAACAGCCCTGTCGTGGAATCTGGGGGTGAAATGGGGACGGGTTGGGATTATCTCGCCCCGGTTTTGTTCTTTAAGTCTGATTCATCCCGTTCTGCCCGTGAACCGGTACCCCCCTTTCGGCACAAAAATCTCAAACCGTGCTCCTTTGCCCTGCTCACCGGTCTCCCTGATGGTGATGCCGGTCATGCCGAGTATCTCCTGGGACAGGAACAGGCCAAGACCGGTATGTTTGAAATATTTCCGGTTGAAAATGTTCTCCTTCTCAAGCAGCGGGATCCCTGCCCCGTCATCCTCGCAGACAATGAGCAGGTTATCTTCAGATTCCTTTTGGGTGAAGGTAATTCCGGTGATACTTCCACCATGCCGGATTGCATTCTCTACAATGTTGTAAAAGACCTTTTCAAGCAGCGGATCGGCATAGATCTCGGTGTGTTCAATATCCACCGATACCCTGACAGGTTCCGTGTTGAGGGGACGGATTGCCTGAAGGATAGTCTTTTTCACGTCCTGCCACTGTGGCGAATGGACACCGATGTCCTGATAATCTTTCGTAAAACTGATCTGGTGCTGGATGGCATCTGTGGCAGTCTCTTCCTTTTTGATAAATTCACGCAGCATCGTATCCGTTACCTGACTTTTTGAGAGTTCGATGTACCCGCGCAGGATCGTGAGCTGGTTGAGGATGTCGTGGCGCGTGATACTCGAGAGGATATTTAACTTTTTTATTACCTGCCTGAGCGTCTTATCCATCTTTTTCCGCTCGGTGATATTCCGTGTGACAGCGAGCGTGACCAGCTTTCCCTGCAGGGTTACAACATGGGTACGGACCTCCACAGGAAAGATCGTCCCGTCTTTTTTCCGGTGCTCCGTTTCGAACTGTGAACCGCCGGTAATCCACTGGTCTTCAATGATCTTTTCAATTGGAGGATGATAGTAATCCGTAGTGATATCCATCGGGCCTTTCTGCAGCATCTCTTCTTGCGTATACCCCAGCATTGAGCAGGCGACATCATTGACAACGATGAATTTTCCGGGGGGTGCATCTTTTGGGATCTCGTAAATCTCGATGGCATCAGTGGTGTTGTTGAAAATGTCACGGAACTTCTGCTCGCTCTCCAGCAGGTCAGACTGGGATTTTTCAATCTGGTCCAGCAGGTTGTTCATAGTACCAGCCAGGCGTGACAGCTCGTCATTGCCGGTGGCCCTGATCCGGGCAGAGCGGCCCTTCTTCTCCGTAATTTCCATGATATCCGAACTG
>JAURZP010000359.1 GCA_030653335.1 Methanoregula sp.
ACTTCTCAGATGCACTGGAGAAAAAAGGCGTAACCGGAGTCATCCCCGGTGCAACAAAAGTCTGGAAGTTCAACACTTATGGCATGACAAAGAAGCAGGCAGTGTATCTTGCAGAAGTGTTTGTTGATATTGCGCGGGAAAATGATCTGCCTTAACCGGCAAAACAGCACAGTTTTTTTAAAAACCGGCAGATGAATGGTCTGAATCACCGGCTGGTTTTAATATCCGATATGTCCCATGTTTCGTATTCCCGATACGTGAACAATAAAAGATTGAGCTGGGTGAAACCGGATGTTTGAAAAGCTGGATCTGAAAAAGACGATCGATGATGAAACCTTTGAAAAACCAATTGGCGACTTAAAAGAGCGCCTTAGTATTCTCCAGCGTACACTTCGCGACCTCAATATCCCTGTCATCATCGTTTTAGAAGGGTGGAACGCAGCCGGTATCACCATGTCCATCCATGAGATCATCCAGTCGCTCGATCCCCGTGGTTACAATCTGCATGCGATTGACAATCCCAGCGATGAAGAAGAGTCACGTCCATTCATGTGGAGATTCTGGCTGCGAATTCCTTCTAATGGAAGGATCGCCATATTTGCCCGCAGCTGGTACAGCAGGGCGCTTGCAGAAAAACTCTCCAGTATTGGCTGGAAAAAGTCAATGAAAGATAAGGTCAATTCTATCAACAATTTTGAACGACAGTTAGCCGATAATGGAACGGTGATCATCAAATTTTTTTTACACATCAGTAAAGAAGACCAGAAGATGCGCCTGCTTGTGCGGGAACGAAACCCGTTGACCGCATGGTTAGTAACTCCAAAGATCTGGAGTTTCCATCACCATTATGATACCTATCTTCCCATCATCGAAGAGTTCATTGAAAATACAGATACTGCAAATGCCCCATGGCACGTGATTGAAGCAACGGACCGAAAGTACACCGTCTTAAAAATTTACACTGCTCTTGTAAAAATCCTTGAAAAGAAGATTACTGAAAAACATGACGGGCAATCTCGGAAAAGCAAAAGTAAAAACATTGTCAAACCCCAAAAATCTCCGGTCCATAGAAGGACAATTTCCGAAACATCTCACTCCAAGGAAGAATGCCAGGATCTGCTCAACAATCTCCAGATCGAGATGCTGGAGCTCCATTACCTTTTATTTAAACGAAAGATCCCGTTTATTATTGCCTATGAGGGTTGGGATGCCGCAGGAAAGGGCGGAAATATCATGAGAGTTGCCCGGTACATGAATCCTTTGGGATATACTGTTATTCCTGTTGCTGCACCAACCCCAAATGAAAAACAATACCACTATCTCAGGAGGTTCATCAAACATTTCCCGAGCGCCGGTCACATTGCCATTTATGATCGCAGTTGGTATGGAAGGGTGCTGGTCGAACGGGTGGAAGGGTTCTGTTCCGATCACGAATGGCAGCGGGCGTACCTGGAGATCAATGAGATGGAGCAGGATTATGTAGAGAGCAGTGGTGGCGGGATGTTAAAGTTCTGGCTTGAGATTGACAAGGATGAGCAGCTCAAACGGTTCAAACAGCGGGAAGAAGATTCTCTCAAGCAATACAAGATCACAGAAGAGGACTGGCGGAACCGGGAGAAATGGGATCTGTACGATGATGCGGTTGATGAGATGCTTGCAAGAACAAATACCCCGTTTGCCCCGTGGGTTGTGATAGAATCCGATGACAAATGGTATGCCAGGGTCAAAGCATTGAAAACAGTTATTGCAAATATCGAGAAACTTCTCTGAACTTTTTTTAAAATTTTATCCGGGTCTCTTTAAAATGAAAATGGATTGATGGCGCGTGCAGGCGATTGCCTATCCGGCATTAATGGATGACCACGCCATGCAATATCTTTCACATCGTGACCGGTTTTTTTATGACAATGGAATTTTGGGGTTATTGCCTGCTGGAGCAAAATCTTCCGTTAAGCAACCGTTCCTCAACCCCTGTAAAACTCAAATATTGTGTCACTTTGCCCATTTTTCCCATACCCCGGAAAAAACGACCTCGCTAACGACCCCTTCCAGGGCAGAACACCCCTCAAACAGGTAAAACCCCGACAAAAACCAACCGCGATTTAAAAGGCCTTGGCGACCCTCGTTTTTAGAGGCCAATACAGCCGTATTTTGGCAAACGGGGTGAGATACTGGCACTTATTTTCACAGTCCGGAACCGGACGGGGTTTTAGGGGATTTCCGGACC
>JAURZP010000290.1 GCA_030653335.1 Methanoregula sp.
ACGGGCAGCAGAGAAGAGTCATGGCAAGAAAGAGATGATCATCGGTCACGTCCGGAATAAGCGAGTCCTCCTTATTGAAGATGTGACCACTTCGGGTGGATCCGCGCTGTACGGTATCGAAACACTTCGCACCGCAGGAGCGCAGGCAGACCGCGTGGTTACTGTAGTAGATCGGGAGCAGGGGGCAGAAGCGCTGCTCAGCCAACAGGGCATTGAGTTCCTGCCACTGGTCAGAGTCAGCGAACTGCTAAAACAGAAGTAATTTTTACGGCCAGCGTACATTAGAGATGGACATGAAGATACTTGTTGTGGGCGGGGGAGGTAGGGAGCATGCAATAGCTGCTGCACTCGCCCGCAACCGAAAAGCAGCACTCTATTGCGTGATGGCAAAGAAAAACCCCGGTATTGCAAAACTTGCAGAGAATCTCTTACTCTGCAGGGAAACAGATGTAGCGCGTATTGTTGCCTTTGCACAGGAGAATTGTGTCGAATATGCTTTTATTGGTCCTGAATCTCCGTTACAAGCGGGTATTGTTGATGCTTTGGAATCAGTTAATATTCCCTGTGCCGGGCCATCAAGAGCAGCCGCACTCATTGAGACCGACAAAGGTTTCTGTCGCGGGTTGATGGAAGAGCACCGGATCGATGGTTGCCCGAAGTACCGGCTCTGCCAGAACAGCGCTGAGGCGATCGCGTTCATCAATGACCACGATGGCGATCTGGTAATAAAACCCATCGGGCTCACCGGTGGAAAAGGGGTCAAGATCATGGGTGAGCAGGTGGACCGGGCTGGAGCTATCGCGTATGCATCAGAGATCAAAGGTTCAATCATTCTTGAAGAGCGCCTCATCGGAGAGGAGTTCACCCTTCAGGCCTTTGTCGATGGCACTCACCTGATTCCCATGCCCCTTGTCCAGGATCACAAGCGGGCATTTGACGGGGACACCGGGCCGAACACCGGCGGCATGGGTTCGTATACCATGCCTGACCATATGCTGCCCTTTGTCACTAAAGCAGAGTGCACCCGCGCGTTTGGTATCATGCAGGCGACCGTTGATGCACTGGCGAAAACCGGACACCCTTACAAGGGCATTCTCTATGGCCAGTTCATGAATACTAAAAAAGGCATAAAAGTCATAGAATTCAATGCACGGTTCGGTGATCCCGAAGCAATGAATGTTCTGTCGCTGCTCACATCAGACCTTTCAGAAATCATGGTAAGGATCACCAGCGGGACACTCTCCTCTGCACAAGTCACATTCGAAAAGAAAGCCACGGTCTGTAAATATCTGGTACCGGAAGGTTACCCCGATGCTCCCCATGCCGGGGATCCTGTCCATGTCGGCGAAATGAATGGGGCAATCACTTATTATGCAAATGTCGAAGAGCGTGACGGTTCGCTTGTCACGCTGACATCCCGCACACTGGCGTTTGTAGGAATTGGCGATACGTTAGAAGCTGCCGAACGTATTGCAGAGCGGGCAGCAGCATCAGTCAAGGGGCTCGTACGATACCGAAAAGACATTGGGACTGCAAAGTTACTCAGCCAGCGTATCGCGCACATGAAGGAGTTACGATGAATAAGGATTTTCTTTCAATTCTTGATATCAACAAAATTGAGATGGAACAGATCCTTTCTGAAGCAAAACATCTCAAGACCTTGAAGAAACAGGGAGTGGTTCACGATGTATTGCGGGGAAAGAACCTTGCCATGATCTTTGAGAAGTCATCTACCCGTACGCATATCTCGTTTGAAGTTGGTATGAACGAGCTGGGTGGCCATGCCCTGTTTTTAAACGCACGGGATATGCAGATCTGGCGGGGCGAAGAGATCCGGGATACTGCCCGGGCAGCTTCGCGATATGTATCCGGCATCATGATCCGGGCCTACAAACACAGCACGATTGAGGAATTTGCCCGCTTTGCCACAATTCCGGTGATCAACGGGCTCTCAGATCTCGAACACCCATGCCAGTTACTTGCTGATATCATGACGATGCAGGAGCATTTCGGCTCAACAAACGATCTGAAGGTGGCATGGGTTGGCGATGGGAATAATGTCTGTAATTCGCTGATCCTCTCGACAGTCCTTACCGGGTATTCCGTAACTGTTGCAACCCCACAAGGTTACGAACCCTCAGAAGATATCGTGAAAAAGGCACGCGCTCTTGGCGGAAAAGTGACATTGGTTAAAAGGCCTGAACTGGCGGTCAAGGATGCGCATGTCATTGTTACTGATACATGGGTTTCCATGGGCGATGATGCGGAGCGCGAAGAGCGTCTTAAAACCTTCTCGGGTTATACAGTTGATGCCGGACTCATGCGACACGCATCTCCGGATGCACGGGTGCTCCACTGTCTTCCGGCACACCGCGGCGAGGAGATCGCTGATGAAGTGATGGAAGGCGGTCAGAGCCTTGTCTGGGATGAAGCGGAGAACCGGCTGCACGCCCAGAAAGCATTGCTTGTGCGACTTCTGAAAAAATAAAAAATAGTTTTTTTTAACCTCGTTACTTATCGCTAACGAATTTATTAAGTTCATCACGCATATAGGTCTCAACTTTCTGCATGACCTCAAGTCTGCCACGGAACGCCAAGAGATCCCGTTCATCCCCTTCCATATTGGCAAATTTGATCTTCTCTCTCCGGTCAACAACTTCCACATCGAATCTGCTTGAGATGTCGAAAATGATCTTCTGGGGAACCCCGGGGGGGATAACAATATCGAATAACTGTTCTTCATCGGTCATAAGTATCTCACCTGATTCACTTTCCTATTTTGATCCGCCGGCTCATAATACATGGGCCGCCGCGTACGCCCCCGATAGGGTTTTTAGGCTTTCCAAGCGAGTTCATGCAGCGGCCCATGAGAGCCGCGCCGCGTGCAAGCCCGTCATCCACAAATACAACATGATCTCTTGGATCATCAAAGAGGTTGCGTTCGGTAATCCCTTCAAGGATATATTCCGGCTTTCTTCCTGATATCGCTGCTCGTCCCGTGAATCCAATCGAAGAATTCTTTGGAACGAGTTTTTGCTCGACTGCTACATCGACCAGACGCAGGGCCATTTTTGAGCAGACCCGGTCAATGACTTCGTTGAGCATTGCAAGATTATGTTGTTCATGAATCTCTTTTCCAATTTCTAACAATTTACCCAAATCGCTGCTGTTCACACCACAGTCACAGCCAATCATCGCAATGCCGGACTCTAAGGCCAGCTTTGCATTTACAGGAACCCTGCCAAACCGGTCACGTTCCGCAGGAACAATCCGTATGTCAATATGTTCATGGCACCGCTCTACAAAACCATCAATTACTTTGCGGTTACCGCCCCCGAACAATCCACCGGTAACACTATGCTCACCAAAAATGTCAAGAGCAGTGCCGGTCCGTTGCTGCACAAGACCGGTTCCCCGCACAATCGCATCAGGAATTGCACCGGCAAGCCCGCAGAAATTTCCTACGGTTTTTGCAAACGGGTTGAGATCACCAGCGCCCACATCGCTTGTGATCCTGCCATCGAGTGTAGTGCCAAAATCGATCGACACGCAGGGGTTACGGAAATCAACCGGGGTCCACTTTGCACCCTCTTTGATTCCGGCCATGGCAAGTTCGCCTTCCATCTCATTTGCAACCATCTCCACACCCGTTGATCCCACCGGTGGAATGACACCGGCAACCGCACCCACAAACACAACCTTGTCAGCAAAACTGAAAGGCTGGAGTTTCTGTGGCTGGTTCTCTTTTGACATGGGAGGAGTCATCTTGCGGGGCGGGACTCCTGCGACAAGACAGCCGTTTGCAAGCGCAATGACAAAATCACCGATCTGATCCGGTGATTCCATCTCGGCAACCACACCGGTACTACGGACAACGAAATCCAGTTCTTTCAACACATCGAGGTGGGCATCTTTATGGCACTGGAGCAAAGTATCCCGGACAAGCTCGGTAACCGCCTCACGGGTGAGTTCGGTACCGTCAAGTGTTGCACCGAACACCGTTTCTCCGGGTTTCGGGGCACGAATGTCACGGCTCATGCTCACGGTTTTGTTGATCACATACGACATACCGGTTTCAAGGCTCACTCCGGTTAAGATGCACTTCGTTGTGGTATTACCCATCTCAACGGAAGCGACGATAAAATATGGTTTGTTCTTGTATTCAGGGAACTGCATACCCGCACCATGAGTTATTGATGGTGGAGGCGGGCTTTCCACAATATGGGGTTTTTGTTTTATAAAGCGGGAAAAAAAACTAGCGCACATGTAGATCGAGTCTTCAATGTGGCAATCCTTATAATTTTCTTTTTTGTTGCAGGAGTCAGTCGCCGGTGAAAAGATCCAATCATTTCTGGATCAGAGTGATTGAAAATCGTAATTGGATTGACGGTCACACCGGTTAGTGGATTTTTTTCAAAACGCATTCTGCATTTATATTTTTTTTGGGAAAAAACAAAAATCCCAAAAAAAGTTACTTTTTTGATTTTGAGTTTTTCTTCGTTTTTATGGCGTGGACCATACGTGCCTGAAGGCCAAAATACTGGGAAACACCAATTGCGTGACACTGGTCAAGGGATGCGCTGTCAAAAGAGACCAGTTCCTCAGAATATATGGCATCCGGTGAACTGCGTCCGAGCACGCGCACCGCGCCCTTGTATATTTCGAGATCCACCTGACCATTGACCCGTTCCTGTGTTGTGTCAATAAATGCGTTCAGGGCTGCATACAATGGTTCATACACCAGTCCTTTGTAGGCCAGTTCCGACCATTTATCATCTACAGTGCGCTTGAATACCAGTTCCTGCCGTGTGAGAACAAGAGCTTCAAGATCCCGATGAGCAGTGAGGATCACCGTTGCTGCCGGGTGCTCATAATTCTCCCTGGCTTTTATCCCGAGTATACGGTCCTCGATCATGTCATTGCGACCAACCCCGTGCTTTCCGGCAAGTACATTCAACCGCTGGATTAGATTATAGCCCTGCATCTTTTTACCATTGAGTGCCACCGGAATGCCGGTCCTGAACTCCAACGTGATTTTTTCGGGTTTTGCAGGTGCTTTTTCAGGAGATACTGTCCAGAGGTAGATCTCTTCTGGTGGATGGTATGCCGGATCCTCTAATTTTCCTCCCTCAATACTCCGGCTCCAGCAGTTCTCATCCATGCTCCAGGGTTTGTCCTTTTTTACCGGGACAGGGATCTTATGCTTTTTTGCATAATCGATCTCCCAGTCACGGGTCAGGTTAAGTTCGCGAATCGGGGCTACGACTTCAAGACCCGCACTGCGAATGATAAAATCAAACCTGAGCTGGTCATTGCCTTTACCGGTACATCCATGCCCGATTGCTTTTGCACCTTCTTTTTTCGCAATCTTTACAACTTCCTCTGCGATCAGGGGACGGGCAAGGGAGGTTCCCATAGGGTATCCCTCATATGAACCATTTGCCTTGATCGCCGGAAAGATGTGGTTGTTCACAAATGCTTCACGGGCATCAATGGTGTAATGCTTATCAGCAAGTTTTTTCCCTTTTTCTGTGGCGATATCGATC
>JAURZP010000293.1 GCA_030653335.1 Methanoregula sp.
GTGGTGATCGGCAGCCGGGGACTTGGCACGCTCAAAGGCGTATTAATCGGCAGCGTCAGCCAGAAGATCTCTCATCTCGCCCCGTGCCCGGTGCTGATTGTGAAGTGAGAACTTACCCTTGACCCTGACTTTTTCTCTAAATAGGATGTAATCGCACCTGACCATTTTTCCTGCTCGCACCAGACTCCGGACCTGCACATCATCCTGATTACAACAGGTTTTTTAGGTAATTTAACCCCCCCTTTTACTGTCGTGCACTGGATCCCGTTACCTGTCGTGTCATTATTCAGCCCCTGTTTACCATTTCCGTTCTGCAAAATTGGATAAACACAAAGGGTTTAAAGGGTGAGCCCAAAAGGAAAGATTACTGAGTGGTGCACTTAACTACATTCAATTTCTGTTAATGCTTAAATCCGGAAATTTTTCGCACCGCTCGACCCCTGCCCTCTTACGGGCAGAGCACAACCCCAGAACCGAGGTGAAGCAATGAAACCGAAGTACGTTACATCAATTTCCGAGCTCGACAACCTTGTCGGGCTCGCCCCCAAAGCGAGGGAGATGATGGAGACAGTAACAGAACTGTTCCCGTTCCGCTCAAACGAGTACTATCTCTCGCTTATCGACTGGAAAGACGGGCATGATCCGCTCAAAAGGATTGTTATTCCCAATACCCGTGAACTTAAAACCGGGGGGTCTGCGGATCCTTCGTGTGAAAAAGATTATACCAAACAACCCGGCCTGCAGCACAAATATAAACAGACCGGCCTCCTGCTCCTCACTGATGTCTGCGGCGGTATCTGCCGCTTCTGTTTCCGGAAACGCCTCTTCATGTCCTGCGAACGCGAGACCGTAAAAGACATTTCTGACAATATCGAATATATAAGAGAGCACAAGGAGATCACAAATGTCCTGTTGACGGGGGGCGATCCCCTCACGCTCGAAACCCGGCAGCTCGAATCAGTCCTGCGCCAGCTACGGGAGATAGAGCACGTAAGCATCATACGGATCGGCAGCAAGATGCTTGCCTACAATCCCTACCGGATTCTTAATGATCAGGATCTTCTCTACACTCTCTCGCGGTACAGCACGCCGGAGAAACGCATCTACCTGATGGCGCATTTCAACCATCCCCGCGAACTGACCAATGTATCGAGAGAAGCCGCAGAAGCGCTCCGGAAGGCCGGGGTGATGGTGGTCAGCCAGACGCCAATCCTGAAAGGGATCAATGATAACCCTGATACCTTAACCTCGCTCTTCCGCCAGCTCTCCTTTGCCGGTATCTCGCCGTACTATGTCTTCCAGTGCCGGCCGACAACGGGTAACCAGTTCTTCCAGGTCCCGGTCGAGCAGTCCTACGAAGTCCTCCAGAAATCCTGGCAGGCATGCTCCGGCCTTGCAAAAAGGGCACGGTTTGTCATGTCCCATGCAACCGGCAAGATCGAGATGGTGGGAAAGACCGCCGAACACGTCTTCATGCGGTACCACCAGTCAGCCGATCCGGCAAACATCGGGAAGTTCATGGTCTTTAAGAGCAACCCGGTGGCCCGGTGGTTCGACGATTACCGCCACGCGCTGACGGACTTCGAACCGAAAAAGTTCTGGTTGCTCTGAGGGGGTATCAGACGTGACAACAGATTCCGGCGCAGCGCAACGAGCCCGGCAGATCGATCCCCCCGATGATCGTGAGAATACGATAAGGCACCTGGGCGGGCAGGTAAAAAATACCGTAAAAGACCTCGTATCTGTCCTGAAAGGATATTACCAGGGCGCAGAGATCCATGGCGATCCGGCAATTCTTCAGAAGGCCCAGGAGCCGGCAAATACCCCGGAGTACTGGAAAGACTGGCGCTGGCAGGTCCGGCACCGGGTCAGGGATATCGATACGTTCCAGAAACTCCTCGGGATAAAATTCTCACCTGCCATGCAGGAACAACTCAAAAAAACTATTGAAAAATTCCCGCTCAGCATCACCCCCTACTACCTTTCGCTCATCGATGTGGACGATTACCAAAACGATCCGATCTTCAAGCAGGCGTTCCCATCTCCAAAGGAACTGATTGTCGAAGATTACGAGCTCGCAGATCCGCTGGCAGAGGATAAGGACAGCCCGTGCGACTGCATCACCCACCGCTACCCGGACCGGGTCCTCTTCCTGGTCAGTAACACCTGCGCCATGTACTGCCGGCACTGCACCCGTAAACGTAAAGTCGGTGACGTGGATTCGATCCCGGACCGGGCAAAAATCCTCGATGGGATCGACTATATTCGTAACAATCCGCAGATACGGGACGTCCTCCTGTCAGGAGGAGACCCGTTCATGCTCAGCGATGATTACCTGGACTGGATCTTAACCGAGCTCCGCGCCATCCCGCATGTCGAAGTGATCCGTATCGGGACACGGGTACCGGTCGTCCTGCCGTTCCGGGTCACCGATGAACTGGTCTCTGTTCTGAAAAAACACCCCCCGCTCTGGATCAACATGCAGTTCAACCATCCAAAGGAGATGACCGAATCAGCCAGTGCTGCGGTGAAAAAACTCGCCGATGCCGGTATCCCGCTCGGCAACCAGTCGGTCCTCCTTGCGGGCATCAATGACTGCCCGAGGATCATGAAAGAGCTCGTCCACC
>JAURZP010000324.1 GCA_030653335.1 Methanoregula sp.
CCGGGCCAGCACGAGGCCGGCCATCACAACAAACAACGACCAGAAGACTCTCTTCACCTGCTCATTCTTCCCGAACGCTTCAATCACAATGTCCATGTCAGCATGCAGCCCCCGCTGGATAAGCTTCGGCAGAAATACGAACAGCGGAAGGAACAGGACTGCCGCACCGATGAACGCAAGCGTGATCTCCGCCCGGCCCGCAAGGAAGCACCCGACCGGGACCGCAAACACACCAGCCAGCATCGAGGCCATCCCGACCTCACCAAACCAGAAGTAATGCCGCTTATCGGAATAGTTTAATCGCTCTTCATTCGTGAGCGCGGAGAGATCGAAGATGCCAAGAGTGTTCAGCATCCCGTACCAAACCGCGTGCGTCTCCTCCGGGTCCGCAATGAGACCGAGGAACAGCACCGCGACCGGTACAATCAGAAGAAGAAGAGGAAGATGGGCCAGCGCCAGGACAAGCCCGAGCAGGATCCCGGTCCCGCAGATCGCACACCGGGTCTGCAACTCATTCTCGAACATCGTTATTCTCCATAATACGGATCTCGAACACCGGGCTTGTGTACCCGCCATTCTCCGGGCTGAAATCCCGGACCCGCCCCATCTGGGCAAACTTCCTGCGACCGGTCCGGATCCGGACCGTGTGGATACCCGGAGCACGCGGGTAAACCCGGTGGCTATCAATATCATGCATCTCCTCATACGGAGGAATGTTAAACCAGTCCGGCCAGAACCGGACACCGCGCGGAATATCCGTTCCCCGGCGCAGGTCCTGCAACCGCATCGGGGAGAGGTTGTCGTAGATTATATCGATTATCAGATTCTCATCGCTCAGCTCCGGGTGCAGATCCAGTTCATAGAATATCGGATTGCGCCGCACCTCGTCCCGTGTGAGCGGGGTGCTGGCCGTGAGCAGCTCAAGCCGGTCAAACTTTCCCCGGTATAGGCCGGTCACAATTGCGATTGGCTGCATCGCGCTCTCAGCTTCCATGACACTCCTCCTTGTGGTGATCGTGCTCGTTCCGGTGTTTCTTGAACTCCTCGACAACCTCATCATACTTGCCGATCTTCTGGTAGATGGCAAACAGCATGGGATAGAGCGGGAGCACGGTTCCAAGCACAATCCCTAAAACTTCAGTTTCCATAATGGCCCTCTTTAAAAAAAAAGACGAAAGGACCAGAAAGGGAGGTAACCAAAAGATGGGTCTCCTCCCTCCCTGGTCTTTTCGCCCAAAGCGATTCTAAGCGAGTGCCGCTACGGTGTCTGCCCAGGTTTCGACCTTTGTCCGGATGGCTTCATCCGAATAGGAGGTGAGGGAAATCCGCTCCCGGCTTAAGTTCACCATGAACAGTTCGCCGTTTGCGTCGTGGCACCTGATGGTCGCGCTGTACGTCTCGTTGTCGGAGTCACGGGCCGCAGTGCCGCCGTGGGCGGTTGAAAGGGCCGTGTTTGCGAGAATTGCTGTTGCCCCCGCGTTGAAACCCGCGATGGTGGAAAACTTGTCCGACAGACTGCCGACAGTCTTTGCCTCAGCGTCCTGGTAGACAATCTTCACGGTGTAACC
>JAURZP010000326.1 GCA_030653335.1 Methanoregula sp.
GAATGCTGCGGACCGCTACTTGTCTATTTAATGGTGGTGATGGAGGAAGTATGCCCGCGCACGCGTCAACCTGATACTGGAAGAGGTTGCACCCACACGCCCGCTCAACCGTATCAACCGTCCCCTGGAACCGGGGATTAATCTCAATGGCATACAGCTTATCATCTCCGACCACAAAATCGATCCCAATGGTTCCGGTACACCCGCTTGCGGCAGTAATCTGCTCTGCCATTTTCATCATCTGTCCTGAAAGCGGATGATCAAACGGAGTTACGGATCCACAAAAGCCAAACGATGATTCACCATCACTTCTGAGGATCTGTTCGTTTGTTGCGATCGCCTGTGCCTGTTTACCGTCAGCAACACAGCATACGCTTGCAGGGATCCCTGCGATGATCTCCTGCCGGATATACTCTGCATCCTTATTGAGCAGTTCCCATGCCTTTTGTTCAGCCGCATTGTTGACAATGGCATTTCGCCAGCCCCCCGCTCCGCGCCGGGGTTTTACCATGGCAGGAAAAATCCCGTAATCGAGAAGGCGTGGAACTGCGATCGCATTTGCGTTAAAAAAATGCTGGATATCGAGTTTATCCAAAAACCCTGCAACTTTTTTCCTGGGAGTGCCGCAGAGAGGAATGGAACAGGGCAGTTCTTCTGCGCCCGAAGTAACGATGAGCATATCAAACGCATGCCTGCGGCACATCTCGTCAACAGCATCCGGAAGATCTGCCAGATCTTCAAATTTCATCCGGTCTTGTGTGTACCAGAAAATGTCCTGGTCGCAGAAATGATCCACAGCGCAGACTTCATAGCCTGCATGGAATGCGGATTGCACCACATGGCGTGTTGCAAACCCTGCGACAAGGACCCGGCCTTTCACCGTTCCACCGTCTGTTTACCCATGCGTGACGGGATGATACTGATCTGTGCGCCAGGAAATTTACAGGCAAATTCTTCTCCCAAAAACAGGTTGTCAAGAAAGAGCGCAAGACTCGATATCTCGGAATGAGGCTGACCTGTGACTGCTACATTATAATCTGCAAGTCCATAGATATCGCCTGGTACTTTCTCGGCACCAACGATGACAAGGATCTTGTTGTGCGGCCGTATTTCAGTAATCACATCCGGCAGGTTCAGGCCGTACATGGTGAGGTGGACAACGACACCCCCTTGCGCCTTCCAGTCCCTGATGCAGGAGCGCCACTTCACATTATCCTGACAGAAGAACCCGCCACCCCAGCGTTCTACTACATCAGCGATGCTCTCTACTACTCCTTTGTCGGCAGTGGCAAGATACATGCCTTTTGCACCCAGTGCCCGTGCTGTGAGACCAACGTGCGTGGTCACCCGCTGGTCGCGCTCAGGGCGGTGGCCGATCCTGAGAATTACCACTTCTTGTGTTGACATGTTATTGCTTCTTCTCCTTAATCAGCCCATTTTCAAGAACAAACGGGAGGTCATCAGAATATTTTACCTGGGTTTTTATGAGGGATTCGCCAAAGCTGAGCGCCCGCATCGTATCGTTTGTGTGCCCGATTAAGAATGCACGCTCAAGGCGGACAAGTGAGGACTCTGTTGCTGCTGCATCAAGTCCGCTTGCGGCAGCGAGTTTTTCTTTCGTAACTCCGGGTTCACTGGCGATGATGTGATAGATCATCCAGTCGATATCCTCATCTTTCACCTTTACTCATTTTCCATAATGGAGAATTAAGGATTGTGCCTGCAATCGTTATGTCTGGTCACTACCCGGGATATTTTATGCTTCTTACAACCAATGACTGCTCATGAGTGAGAAAGGTGCATCCGTGCCATATTCCCGGCTCGTTGCCATTGCAGATAAACTGCTGGAAGATGCGGATGATGATGTGGCACGGCTTGCCCGGAGTATCGATGCGCTCGAACAACCTGTTCGGGATGAGTTTTTAGTATCGGACCTGCTAAACGCGTACCAGGTTTTTTATTATTTTTTCCGCATTGAACCTGATATACTGGTACAGGAACGACTTGACCTTGAACCTGCGTCTTCGCTCATCAATGGGCTGTTGGTTGAAGAGACGGACCTGCTTGAGATGTTCTTTGGAATCCGTAATGCAATGCCGGTCATAGTGATCAGCGATGGGGATAAAGTGGTTGCCACATTCTCCGGTAAATCAGCCTATGAACAGGGCCGGATATTTTTAATGAACCCGGAATACCAGTGACCGGATTTTTTTTGTATTTTGCCGGTCGCCGGGTGGATTTTTATGGTTCAGCAGAATAATGAAACCATGTAGGTGTGAAGGCTCCGGCATGGCAGAAGGTACATGAGGTTGTCAATGGGGTAATCACCCGGCTCCCGATGAGGAATATCCACGTCGATGCCG
>JAURZP010000328.1 GCA_030653335.1 Methanoregula sp.
TCGGGCATGACGGTCTTGTATGCGTTGGGGAAATCGAGCCAGACCCCGAGATTGATGAACTGGTCATCCATCAGGAGTTTGTTCTTTATTGCAAACTCCCGGCATTCCTCGATAAACTTTTTGATGCCGTACTTCTCGATATCTTTTTTGCATTCAAAACCGAGCGCCTGCTCGACTTTGACTTCGATGGGTAAGCCGTGCATATCGTAGCCTGCCCGGTCGATCACATGGCGGCCGTTCATCCGGTGGTAGCGCAGGATCGAGTCTTTTAAGATCTTGTTCCACGCGGTGCCGAGATGGATGGTGCCGGTGGTATAAGGCGGGCCATCGACAAAGAAGAATGGTTTACCACTACTGCGATGCTGTTTTACGGTTGCGTACGTATCATTGGTGCGCCAGTATTCCTGCACCGAATCTTCCAAACCTTTTGCATTGAAGTTTGCAGCGACTTCCTTCACAAAACCC
The DNA here is from genome assembly GCA_030653335.1 of Methanoregula sp. Lineage (GTDB taxonomy): Archaea > Halobacteriota > Methanomicrobia > Methanomicrobiales > Methanospirillaceae > Methanoregula. Next base: position 466 of record JAURZP010000328.1, read on the forward strand.
CTCTTGTAATATTATCGGACGCTGATATTTGCGTGCGTGAGGAAATGTTGGCTTTCCGGCACAAAGTAATTATCGTGCCACTTCCGCAGTGTTCAAAAGAACTCTTTATGGATGTCGCATAATGCTGTACAAAGAAAATGTGCAGGGGTAAGTATGCACACCAGTTACTGGAGTGAGACATGACAGAGACGTATCCAATAATCCTTGGCGGAGTAAAAAAGCAGACCAAAGAGATCATCAGCGTGCGGTTCCCTTATACGGGTGAAGTGTACGCGCAGGTCTGCCAGGCAGGCACGTCCGATCTTAAAGCGGCAGTCACAGAAGCCGCAAAAGGTTTTGAGATAACAAAAAAACTCTCGTCCGGAACCCGGGCCGGGATCCTCACAAGGCTTGCCGATGAGATCCACCGTAGAGGGGACGAACTCGCTGATGTGCTTGTCATGGAGGGAGGAAAGACAAGGAAGTTTGCCGTAAGTGAGGTGGCACGGGCGGAACTGACAGTCAGGATCTCTGCTGAGGAAGCCAAGAGGATCTATGGTGAGATCATCCCGCTGGACTGGAGCGATGACACTGCCGGGCGTACCGGATTTCTTAAGCGTTTCCCGCTCGGCCCGGTTGTCGGCATTGTTCCTTTTAACTTCCCGCTCAATCTTGCGTGCCACAAACTGGCCCCTGCAATCGCGGCAGGCAACTCCATCATCCTCAAACCCGCGTCATCCACTCCGGTTTCCAGCCTGCTGCTGGGCGAGATGGCGATTGCTGCGGGCATGCCTCCGGCAGCTATCAGCGTTGTGCCCTGTGCAGGCAAGCGTGCCGAACAACTTGCCCGGGATCCCCGGGTTGCATACCTCTCGTTTACCGGCAGCTGCACGGTCGGGTGGCACCTGAGAGAGATTGCGGGCAGGAAAAAAGTCGGGCTTGAACTCGGTGGGAATGCAGCAGTGATCGTGCACGAGGATGCGAACCTTGACTATGCCGCGCAGCGGATTGCCACTGGCGGGTTCATCAACGCCGGGCAGGTCTGTATCTCTGTTCAGCGTGTGCTCATCCATCGCCCGGTCTACGAACTTGCCGCAGGAAAGATTCTTGCAGCGGTAAAAGCGCTCAACGTGGGAGACCCGCGGGACCCGGCCACAGATGTCGGCCCGATGATCGACCGGATCAAAGCAGAGGAGGCGTACCGGAAAGTGCAGGAAGCGGTTAAGCAGGGCGCCCGGATCCTTACCGGTGGCACGCTTGAAGGGACGATGTTTTCACCTACCATCCTTACGGATACCACACCCGCGATGCGGGTGAACAAGGAGGAAGTGTTTGCACCGGTCCTATCCCTTACCCCGTACGAGGATTTCCCGGAAGCAATCCGTATCGCCAATAACGGGGAATTTGGCCTTCAGGCAGGGATCTTCACGCAGAATATCAACCGGGCGATGCAGGCATTTTCAGAGATGGATGTTGGTGGAGTGATCGTGAATGATATCCCGACCTTCCGTGTCGACCAGATGCCGTATGGCGGGGCGAAAGGTTCCGGGCTTGGCCGTGAAGGCCCCCGTTACGCGATAGAGGAGATGAGCGAGCTTCGGCTGATGGTGCTCAACCGGACTGGTGGGATGGAGTAAGGCCTTACGTGCCGTCTCTCCTCAGTTTCCCCTGATGATCCACGATATAAAATATCAGGCCGGCAACTCCACAATATTTATCTCCCCGCTTCCCTAAGGCAGACATTGTGTGAAAACAATACGCAACCAATATACCAACATCCCATTCCGGATGTCCGGGCTTCTCGATCTTGCCTACAACCTCTGGTGGAGCTGGCACCCGGAGGTCCGGATTCTTTTTAAGCAGTTAAACCAGGAAGCCTGGAAGACGAGCATCCACAACCCTGTCCGGATGCTGCGCGACATCCCGGCCGAATTCATGGAAGCCGCGGAGAATAATGCTGAGTATCTCCGCCGTTATGATATCATCATGAACCGGTTCCGGCGTTACCTGAACTCCAGGTCCGGCTGGTTTAAGGAACACTATCCCGGGAAGGAAGCCCTGACCATCGCTTACTTTTCTGCGGAGTACGGGCTGCACCACTCACTTCCCTTCTATGCCGGGGGGCTTGGGTTCCTTGCCGGGGATCATCTTAAGGAGTGCAGTGATCTGGGTGTGCCGCTTGTTGCTGTGGGATTCATGTACTCGGAAGGATACCTTCACCAGCACATCCAGTCGGATGGCTGGCAGACCGGGGCAAAAGAGCGCCTTGACCGTGATGCCACACCGGTCAAGAGAGTGCTGAACTGGGACGGGAATCACCTGGTAATCCGGGTGCCCTATGTTGAACCGGCAATCTACGTGGCTGTCTGGAAAGTGGATGTTGGGAACGTCCCGCTCTACCTGCTCGATACCGACATCCCGTTAAATGATGAAGCGAGCAGACGCATATCCTCCAGCCTTTACATGAGCGATCGCGAGGAGCGGCTCCGGCAGGAGATTGTACTCGGAATCGGTGGCCGCAAGGTGCTGCAGACACTCGGCATTGAATATTCTGCAGTGCATCTCAATGAAGGCCATCCTGCGTTTGCCCTGCTGGAACGGATCCGTGAACGCATGGAGCGAGGGACCCCGTTTGACGACGCAGTGCGGCAGGTGCGGGGAACGACCGTTTTTACCACCCATACCCCTGTCACTGCAGGACATGATGTGTTCTCAACGGAGCTGATGGACAAATACTTCGGCACGTATTACCGGGAACTCGGCATTGACCGCGATGAGTTCCTCGCTCTGGGAAAGCATCCTGATAACCCTGACAACGGGTTCAACATGACGGTGCTTGCACTGCGACTGTCCGGTTATCATAATGCAGTATCAAAAAAACACGGGGAGGTGACCCGGCAGATGTGGAAGGGGCTCTGGCCGGATCTTGCAAAAGACCAGATCCCGATCGATGCGATCACGAATGGTGTCCATCTCCCGACATGGATGAACTCCCGGATAGAAGATCTCCTGGATTCCCATTTTTATTATGTTGCTCCCAACTGGCAACAGGAACATGACGACGAGACGATCTGGAACCTGGTCGATGAGATCCCGGATAAGGATCTCTGGGAATTGCATCTCCAGCTCAAGAACAAACTCATCAACCGGATCCGCGAACGCAAGCGGGTGAAGTGGACAAAGGCACTGGATGATACAACCAACTTCGTCACCGAGGGTCCCCTCTTGAACTCGTCTGTCCTCACCATCGGTTTTGCCCGGCGTTTTGCTACTTACAAGCGGGCAGACTTAATCTTCCATGATCTCGAGCGGCTTAAGAAGATCATCTCAAACCGGTGGAGGCCGGTCCAGTTCATCTTTGCCGGTAAAGCCCACCAGTCGGATTACGAGGGAAAACGCATTCTCCAGAAGATATACCAGATCGCCCGGCAGCCGGAGTTTGAAGGAAGGATCGCCATTGTTGAAGATTACAATGAACAGACCGCCCAGTATCTTGTGCATGGAGTTGATGTCTGGCTTAATAACCCGTTGCCCCCGATGGAAGCGTGCGGCACGAGCGGTATGAAGGCAGGTATCAACGGTGTGCTGAACTTAAGCATACTTGACGGCTGGTGGCTGGAAGGCTACAATGGCAGGAATGGCTGGGCCTTTGGTGCAGCACCAGGAGAGGGAGACCGGGATGCTGCGGATGCGGATGCGCTCTACGATATTCTTGAGCGTGAGGTCATACCGCTCTATTACAGCAGTTCGCTTGACGCGATACCCCACGGGTGGGTGAAGATGATGAAGGAGTCGATAAAGAGCATTGCACCGCGGTTCTGCGCCCGGCGGATGGTCAAGGATTACGTGAACAATTATTACCCGAAGATGGTTTCATCGGCGGATGCCGAACGGAAGTGAATGAAAAAAAGTTCTTCAAGGTTTTTAATGACAGGGAACCCTCTGCGTTTATCCCCATTTAAGAAAAACCATTCATTCATGCAGATCGCGGTGATCGGTGCGGCTGATGCGAGTACCGAGGAATATACAACAGCCTGTGCTGTAGGTGCTCTTATCGCCTCCCGGGGAACACTTGTCTGCGGCGGCCTTGGTGGTGTGATGGAGGCTGCCTGCAAAGGAGCTCAGGAACACGGAGGCCTGACAGTCGGCATCCTGCCGGATACCGGTAACGGCAACTCATACCTAGATGTAGTCATCCGGACCGGCCTTGGCCATGCCCGTAATGTGCTCGTTGTCCAGTCGGCTGATGCTGTCATTGCGGTCGGGGGAAGTCACGGTACCCTTTCAGAGATCGCGATTGCCCTGAAGATGAAGTGTCCAGTCTATGGGCTCAAAACGTGGGACATTGCGGGAGTTGTGCATTGTATGACTCCTGAAGAAGCGATGGAAAGGGCAACTTCAGGATATTGATATCCAGATGGTTTTTCAGCAAAAATGTATCACCGGATGCAACTGTTTTGGGATCCCCGAATCCTGATCCCGTTTGCCTCACAGTATTTACGGATCTCTTTTTTGGGGATGCCATATCGTGCCGCTATGGAAAACGCCTC
>JAURZP010000335.1 GCA_030653335.1 Methanoregula sp.
GATCGAAGGAAAGGGAGCACGGTTCATCATCCATGTTCCGCCCGGGGGTTATCGTATAGAGGGATCCAGTGAGGAAGCACCTCCGCTCACGGTATCATCTGTGCCGGCGCGGCATCCCGCAAAACACCGCACCGGTGCAACCGTGAGGGAACTGGTATCTCGGGAGTTTTCCATTGCAGAGGCTCTCTGGACAGATTACCACAACACAAAGGGCGACTCGAAAACCGACCGGATATTTGCCGCATTTTATGGCGGGGAGGCGGTCTCTGTCGCCCGGTTCAAACGGCATACGGACGGGTTTGAAGTAGATGGCGTGTTCACTCCGGTCAGCCAGCGTGGTCACGGGTATGCGAATGCTGCAGTCTGGGGGCTTGTCGAGGCAACCGGGCAGGATACACTCTATATGCATTCGGTCTGGGACCTTACGAAGTTCTACGGTAATTTCGGATTCGTTCCGATCGATGAGAAGGAACTACCACCCACCATCAGGGAGCGGTTTGCGTGGGCACAGGGGGAGATGGAAGGGGCAAACGTCCGTCCTATGAGACGAGACCCAATCACTATCTGAAAGTGGGGATAAATGCGCCGTAGGAGCCGAGTATTTCTCCAACATATTCTTTCTCCATGCGTAAATTCTGGAATATAAATTAAAAAGGTTTATCGTGTCTGACACTTGCATATTCAATTGATAAAATATGGCACAATTTCTCGATACAACTGCCGTTTCTCATGAACTTACTCAACTGATAAAAAAATCTGAAGAGAAACTGTATCTATTAAGCCCCTACTTGCAGATCGCCCCTCCCCTCAAAGACCTAATAAAAGAACGTGACTCTCGAAAAATTGACATACGTTTTGTTTATGGTAAAGTGGAGAAATTAAACCAAGAAGACATGAGTTTTTTGCAAGAACTGACAAGTGTAAAAATTTCTTTTTGCGAGAATATGCATGCAAAATGTTACTTAAATGAAAATATTGCGATTATCACGTCAATGAATCTATACCAATACTCTCAGCAAAATAATCGCGAAATGGGTATTAAAATCGAGAAAGAAAAAGATCCAGAACTCTATAAAGAGGCTGTTGCCGAGTCAATGCGTATCATACAAACCGCCGTTGAACCCCAATATATTGTGAAAAAGAAAACATCAGAACCGGCAAAAACAGTCACTCAAAAAACTCCTCAACAAACGAGTGGGAATACCGGCTTTTGTATCCGTTGCGGAACAAAAATCCCGTTAAATCCGGATAAACCCCTTTGTTCGAAGTGCTTTCCCGTATGGGCGAAGTATTCCGATCCGACATATCCAGAAAGTTGTTGTCATGTTTGTGGGAAAGAATCAAAGCAATCTGTTGAAAAACCCGTTTGTTATACGTGTTATAAAAAAATGAATAAATAAAAACCCTAAAAAACTAGCATTTTTTTATACATAGCGACATAAGTTTCAACTTGATGGTATTTTGCCAATCGTTACCAGATTTATAAAAAGATTACTGGGAACCTGATCGTTCCCAGATTTTTATGATAAACGGAGGGGTTATTCCTTCGGTTTTTCATCCGCCAATGCCGGGGTTGCCACCGGTTCCTTTTTCTTAGGCCCTGCCACGGTAAACTTCTCAAGACCCCCGCGGGCAGTCATGGCCGGGCGGTACTGGTTGTCCATGGTGAGACTTTTGGTCGGGCATGTATCAACACAGATGGCGCAGACCACGCAGCGCATCTGGTCAATCTCCCACGTCTTTTCCTTGACATCGACACAGATCGCCTGCGTCGGGCACTTGCGCTGGCAGATCCGGCAGGTGATGCACTTCGTCGGATCGATCTTAACGTGCCCACGGGTGGCATCGGTTTTTTTGGCCGGTTTTACCGGGTACATCAGGGTGGCCGGGCGGGTAAAGAGGCTTTTTAATACCGTCTTTGTCATCTGGAAAAAGGTCATGTCTCCTCACCTCTCCGCGCAACCGATACAGGGATCGATAGACAGGACAATCACAGGTACATCCGCTAGTTCGCAGCCTTTTAAGAGCGTGACAAGAGGAGGGATGTTGGTAAACGTGGGTGTCCGGACCCGGTGCCGGACGAGATTCTTCTTGCCATTGCCCTTGATGTAGTGGATGACTTCTCCACGGGGCTGCTCGGCCCGGGAGAGGAATTCGCCATCCGGTGCACCGGTCACTTTCATATCAACCGGGCCGTCGGGGATCTTCTTTACACACTGTTCGATAATATCAATCGACGTGAACAACTCTTTTGCCCGCACCGCACAGCGGGCATAGCAGTCCCCGTCAGGTTCCACAACAGGTTTGAAATTGATCTTACCGTAGGCTGCATATCCGGTCTCGCGGAGATCAATCGCAATGCCGCTGCCTCTTGCGGTTGGACCTACTGCACCAAGGTAATAGGCATCGTCATTACTGAGCACACCTATACCTTTCAGCCGGTGCTGCATAGAACTGTCATGCAGGAATACGTTCATGAGTGCCTGGAGCTCATGCTCGATACCCCTGAGCCCTTTGACCATCTCATCAAGTTTTTCAGGAGAGATATCCTTACGGACACCGCCCACCTTGCAGACGCCCTGGATGACCCGGCCACCTGTAGTCGCCTCAAGGTCATCGAGGATGTGCTCGCGGAGCCTCCACGAGTTCATAAAGACACTCTCAAAACCCATGCTGTCAGCAAAAAGTCCGAGCCAGAGCAGGTGCGAGTGCATTCTTGAATATTCCGACCAGATGGTCCTGAGATACTGGGCCCGTTCAGGAATCTCGAGTCCCATGATCTGTTCAATACCCTGCACATAGGTCTGACCGTGGATGTGACTGCAGATACCGCAGATCCGCTCTGCGATGAAGACGTACTCAGTATACTCACGTTTTTCCACGAGTTTCTCAAGACCGCGGTGGACATACCCGATTGTCGGTATGACATCAACGACTTTTTCATCCTCCAGCACGAGGTCGAGGTGGAGGGGTTCGGGAAGTACCGGGTGCTGGGGTCCGAACGGGATGGTTATTTGTTTTGACATGAGTCGTCCTCCTTTACAATGGTCACGCTGAAAGGATGTTTGATTGCGGTCTTGTAAAACGTGCCCTTGAAATCGATATTGATCCCAGTCACGTGAATGCCGTATAGGTCGTGAATCTCGTTCTCGTACACAAACGCACCAAAGTATACTCCGCTGATACTGGGAATTTCGTCTGCCTGTTTTACCGTGATGCGGTAGTTTGTCAGCTTGTAATCCTTGTCAAAGACATAGAGGATCTCAAAGTCGTCTCCGATCTTCGTGCACCCGATCTGGACGAGCCGGTTACCATCTTTCTTTGCCTGCTCTGCCTTTGTAACTACTTCCCCGATACTAATGGGGGTGATTTGTTGTGGTTCCATCATTGTGCACCTCCTTCTGCGTGCCTGTGGTGATGCGTATGACCGTGGTCAGTGACCATGGGAGATCTCACATGTTTATTCCGTTTCTCTTCAAGAACGCCAAGTGCTGTCACAATTCCATCGATGATGGACTCGGGGCGTGCTGCACACCCGGGCACATAGACATCGACCGGTATGAGTTTGTCGATCCCGCCGGCAACATTGTAACATTCCCGGAACACTCCTCCTGAACAGGCACAGATGCCGACTGCCACAACCACTTTCGGATCCGACATCTGGTTGTAGATGTTCTGGATCACCTCGCGGTTCGCTTCATTGATCGAGCCGGTTACGACAAAGATATCCGCATGTTTCGGGTTGCCGGTGTTGATGATACCAAACCGCTCAACATCATACATGGGGGTGAGACAGGCAAGGATCTCAATGTCGCAGCCATTACAGCTCGAGGCATCGTAGTGGATGATCCACGGGGATTTTGCAAGGTAGGTCATGGTACACCTCCCGACAGGTAGTAGAGTGCAGCCAGATTAACCACACACACTACTACAGCGATCAGCCACGAACTCTTCACCACAAGCTGCCACCTGACACGGGCATTTGTGTTATCGATCAGGATCTCGAACAGGTAGACGATGATGATAGCAGCGACACCGATCAACGGGTTGAACCCGAAGAAGAGGTAGACAAAACCCAGTAAAAAGACCGTCTCATACCAGTGGGTGATCTCGATGAGACCGAGTGACGGGCCGGAAAATTCTGTGGTCACACCTTTTACAATCTCCTGGTGTGCGTGGTGCGATGTCGAGATATCAAACGGTGATTTGCGCAGCTTGATGGTCAGCACATAAAGGAAACCAAGGAAGATGCCGGGGATGAGAAGGACAACCGGTGTCGTAGTTGCAGCGATATCGCTGACATTGAAGCTCTTCGTTGCGACAAACATGCCCACAGCGGTAAGGATCACCATCGGTTCATAGGCCATGATCTGGAGCAGTTCGCGCTCCGCACCTACGTAACTGTAAGGGGAATTTGCGGCAAACGCACCCAGTACAAGGAAGATCTGTGCGAGGGTGAGCGCAAAGATGACGAGCAGCAGATCTCCGCCTGCAAAGAAGAGTGCTCCGGTGAAGATCATGAAGATGATGTAGCAGATCGCATAGAAGGTCTGTGTCTCATTCACTACGGTCTGCTCTTTTTCAAAGAGCTTGCCCACATCGTAGAATGGCTGCAGGATAGAGGGACCTACCCTGCCCTGCATGTGTGCAGTGATCTTCCGGTCAATACCTGCAACGAGTCCACCGACTACAGGGGCTATGAGAACAAAAGCAATTGCCCAGACAATATTGATCACAGGAACACCCCCCGCAACGCGGTGGCTACAAACATGATGCCGATGATGGCTGAACAGATCCAGATCCCTGCGGTCCTGAGTTTCTTTTCACCGAAATACTCGTGGAGGTAGTAGTTGGAGAGCACAGTCTTTTTCTGGACGCCCAGCGATCCCGAGAAACGCATATCGTGCGTTGTGGTCCTTCCACCCATGTAGGGTGCGACATGTTTGTGCTTTCTCCGGGGTATCAGGATGCTCAACGGCAGGATAACGAGGAGGAGGAGCATCAGGATCATAATGATGATATTGTCCTGCGACAGCTGTGCTACGTGACCATAATTCAGCATAAGGAAGGGCTCGAGAAGTTTTGTCGAGAGCAACGGGAAAACGAGCGTGGTGATGAACGAAAGTCCGGCTAGCGATACAAGCGCTGTCCACTCGCTGTGATCCACTTCACCTTCGATGTTCTTGCTGTCTGAGGTAACGGCTATGATCTTGCCCATCCATTTGGCCCAGAAAAAGACCGTCATGGCGCTGCCAAAGGCAAGGATGATGACGAACAGGAAACCATAGGGTACGTCGATGAACGCCCGTATGGCTGCCCATTTGGAGATCAGCATACCAAACGGTGCAAGGAACATGCCCGCAATGCCGATCACCATCATGGCAGCAATCTTTGGCATGCGCACGATAAGTCCGTTCATATCATCGACCTCGCGGCTCTTGATCCGGTGTTCCACTGTTCCAACCGAGAGGAAGAGCAGGGACTTGGATATTGCATGGAAGACGATCAAGAGGATTGCAGCCCAGATCGCCTCGTAGGTTCCGATACCGGCACAGGCAACAATGAGACCCAGATTTGCGATCGTGGAATAGGCAAGCACCCGTTTTGCATTGCTCTGCGATATGGCAATGCCGGATGCAATCAGGAAGGTGAGCACTCCTATCATGGCGATCATATAACCTGTGAAGGTAGACTGGAAGATGGGGGCAAGCCTGACCATAATATAGACACCGGCTTTGACCATTGTGCTGGAGTGCAGGAGTGCCGAGACCGGAGTTGGGGCCACCATCGCTCCTACAAGCCATGCGGAGAACGGCAGCTGGGCTGCTTTAGTGAGACCTGCAAACCCGATGAGGGCCGCCGGAATGAGGGCAATGATTTTTCCAGAAGCGAGCAGGTCGGTCATTCCCATGATGCCGTTGCCAAACATCGCAAGGTAGATGATTGCACCGGCAAAGGCAACCCCGCCAAGCAGGTTCATCCACAATGCGGAAAATGCGTTGTTGGTGGCTTCCTCTGTTTTTGTGTACCCGATCAGCAGGAATGAACAGAGGGTGGTGACTTCCCAGAAGAAGTAGACCCACATGAGATTATTGGAAAAGACCAGCCCGAACATGGCGGCAAGGAAGAGAAACAGGATGGCAAAGAACCATGGTCTCCGGTCTGGCATCTCAGGGTGGTGTTCATGGAAGAACTTCATGTAACCCAGCGAATACACGCAGATGAGACTGCCGATGATTCCGATGATGAGTGCCATGATAATTGAGAATTCATCCACGAACAGGTTCGACTGCAAATGGATGGAGTGGGCGTACACCAGTTCGAAGTAGAGCATTACTGCGGACTGGACAAGGATGAGCGCCACAACAAGCCACTTCTTGTACACGATACCGAGATACAGGATAAATACGGCAATCAGCATCTCGAGGATGAACATGACAATGCCGGTTGGCTCTGCAGGAATGGCAGACATCAGCAGCGCCCCCCTGTTATAGGTCGAAATCAACAGGTAAATACTGGCTATACCAATAGCCAGCGCGGACAGTTTCACGATCCAGGCGCGTTCCATGTCTTTTTTTGCCAGGAACAGGAAGAACGCGGCAATGAGCGGAAACAGTATGAGAAATATTAACAGTTGCGTAGTTTGCACCAGATACCCTCCCTGCCAGAATATGGGAATTTAGCATTATTAATCATATTGAATTGTGCGCGATGGGGGGATTAATACGGGAACGCTTATAGAAAATCCGGTAAAAAAGCCCGTATTTTATTCAGATCCCCAAAAAAAATGCACCAGACTGTGGTGCACCATCCCGGTTGCAGGATAAAAGTTTAATGTTCCAGAGAAGCACTAATAATCTCTTAGGATGGGTTGTGGAAAAGAACGGGGATATCCCGGGAACCGTTGCGCCATCCTTTGGTTCCAAAAAAGAGCAGGTTACTGCTAATACCAGTTTATCATACCTGATGTTGTAGGAAACATCCATAATCCGGCTGCGGGCGCTGTTGCGGTACAGCTGTAGTTCCGGATGTAATTGGGATGATTCATACAATGGCAGGGAGGTCAAGGAATGTACGAACTTGAGTTCATAATTGGAATAAGTATTCTCGCACTGATCCTCGCGGTAATACTTGCGCGGAACGTCCTCTCAAATGATGTGGGCACAGTAAAGATGCGTGAGGTATCCGATGCGATCAAGGTGGGTGCGGAAGCATTCATCAAACGACAGTACTCGACCATCGCCATACTGGCGATCGTGTTTGCCGTTGTCATCTTTGGAGTGTACTACTTCACAGGGCAACAGGGTCTTGCCACCTATACGGCACTTGCGTTCATCGTAGGTGCGTTCTGCAGTGCGCTCGCCGGTGTCATTGGCATGTCTGTTGCCGTAAGGACCAACATCCGCACGGCAGCCGCAGCCCAGACCAGTTCGGGAAAGGCACTTGACATATCGTTCCGTGGCGGAGCAGTCTCCGGTCTTATCATCACGGCGATGTCACTACTCGGGGTCTCGCTTACCTATGTTGCACTTGGTGCAAACCCGTTAACCACCCCCTTCATCATCATCGGGTTTGCATTTGGTGCCTCGTTTGTCGCCCTCTTTGCCCAGCTCGGTGGCGGTATCTACACAAAAGCCGCAGATGTCGGTGCAGACCTTGTCGGCAAAGTTGAAGCCGGCATTCCTGAGGATGATGTCCGGAACCCTGCGACCATCGCGGATCTTGTCGGCGACAATGTCGGGGACTGTGCCGGCCGTGGTGCTGACCTGTTCGAATCCACTGCTGCCGAGAACATCGGAGCGATGATCCTCGGTGTCGCTCTCTTCCCGGTCTTTGGTGCCGCTGGTATTCTCTTCCCGCTCGTTATGTGCGCTTTTGGTCTGCTCGCCAGCATGATCGGTATTCTATGCGTTCGCGGAAAGGATGACGCTGACCCGATGGTTGCCATGAACCTTGGTTACTACATCACGGCAATCGTCTCAGCGGTGTTCTTCTATATTGGCACGATGTGGCTGCTCGGGAGCATCTGGTTCTTCTACGCAGGCCTTGTGGGCATTGTGTTATCCGTCCTCTTCCTCAGAGTGACCATGTATTACACCGACCACCACTACCGGCCTGTGCAGGAAATTGCCGATGCATCGGAAACCGGACCGGCAACTAACATCATTACCGGTTTCTCTGTTGCCCTTGAAACCACTGCAGTCCCGGCAATCATGATCGGTGCATCCTTGCTCCTCTCCTACTGGTTCGGTTCCCAGAGCGGCTTCCCGTTCGGAGGTCTCTTTGGAACTGCTGCTGCAACCATAGGTATGCTGATGGTCTGTGCCTATGTGCTTGCCATGGACTCCTTTGGCCCTATTGCTGATAATGCCGGAGGTATTGTTGAGATGAGCCAGGCTCCTGAATCGGTCCGCAAGCGGATGGACCGGCTTGACTCAGCAGGCAACACCACAAAGGCGCTCACCAAGGGATATGCAATCGGCAGCGCTGCACTCGCAGTTTTCCTGCTCTTCAATGCCTACATGGTAGACATCAGCCACCTTATCGGCAAACCCTTTGAGATCGTCAACATTGCATCGGTCCCGGTATTTGTCGGTGCACTGCTCGGCGCAATGCTCATCTTTGTCTTTGCAGGTCTTGCAATCCGTGCAGTCTCCAAGACCGCACAGTACGTGATCCAGGAAGTCCGCATCCAGTTCAAAGACCCGGGCATCATGGCAGGAACCAAGAAACCTGACTATGCCCGTGTGATCGACATCACCACCATCGGCGCACTAAAGAACATGGTGCTGCCCGGCGCAATTGCAATCGCGTTTCCCATCTTCATCGGTGTGACCATGAAATACGAAGCCCTTGCAGGTTTCCTGATGGTCGGCACGATCACCGGTATCCTGATGGCACT
>JAURZP010000336.1 GCA_030653335.1 Methanoregula sp.
TCATAGTCACTTCCTGTAAAATCATCACCAATGCAGGAGACCAGTGTTACCTGCTCGCCAAGTGTTGCAATACCTGCTGCAATGTTTGCTGCGCCGCCACCAAAATAGATCTGCCGGTCAGAGATATGGGTCGAGCAGTTCTTCTCCGGGAGATGAGCTACCCGTGATATGTGGTCGATAGCTGTATGCCCGACGATATGGATCATTGTTCCTGCACGTCCAATAATTTTAAGGGGATGTCCCGCAGGGCTTTACCAATGGTCTGTTTGGCAATCCGTCCGGCATGTTCCGGAGTCTCAGCGCGGAATACTTTCATTTCCAGTACGAGCCCGACAAGCGCGGTATCTGCTACCACGATTGCGCTTGACAGTGTCTCTTCGCAGTAGGGGCAGGTTAGAAACCCGGCCTCAACTTCAACGTACTTTGCCTGGGGGTTTAAGCGTTTTCCCGCCTCACTGATGGCAATCCCGATCGCATCGTCTAATGTTTTCACATCGCGAACGAGCCATGCGGATTCTATTGTTACAACATAATCTGGCATTTTTCTCTCACCATTACCATGTATTCAGGTGCACGTGCTCTCCCTCTGCCATGCGCCCGGTAAGCTGTGCCGGTGGATGGCCTTTACCGACGGCAAGCAGGGAAACCGGACGAATGTGCGGGGGGAGAGATAGTACTTTTCGCACTTCCTCATCATCGAATGCGCCGGTCCAGCAGGACTGTAGGCGACGTGCATGCGCTGCAAGCATCATGTATGTGCAGGCAATCGTTGCATCCTCAAGCCCGTACAGGATCCCGCGATCACCGTAGCGTGACATTGAACGGACATAGTTTGCGCATACAACAAAGATCGCAGGTGCCTTTTCGATGTGTGGCTGATCGAGTGCAGCCTCTGCGAGTGCAATTTTTGTGTCTTCGTCAGTAACAACAACGACATCCCATGATTCAAGATTGCCGGCACTCGGTGCTGTGCCTGCACAGGTCACGAGGTAATCGATCTCTTCCTGCGTAAGCGGGTCACTGTCGTATTCGCGCACCGAAGAACGACTGGTTAAAAATCCTAAAAATTCAGAGGAGTCCATGTTCTGAAAGTACCTGCCACGCTTCCTGTGCGGGCGTTGTGGATGCGCTGATCGCAGCGGCGATTCTCTGCGAGGCCTGCTCGGGCTGGTTGCTCTCCGTTAACGAGATGGCTTCATTAAGAGCATTGATAGCTTTATTAAATTCGTTCTGCCCGGTGCTCTTTAATGCAAACTGGAGTTCGCTTCGTATTGATTCCATCATCATAAGAAGCATTCGCCGCCCCCCGGAGCGCTCCTGTTCTGAAAAGCCGTTAAGCGCAAGACAGAATTGCGATACCATAATCAGTTCGGATTTTGCCTTTTCCCCGTACTGGTAACTTGTGACTGCAGTCTTGAGATCCATACTCACCATAGTTGTTGTGGATAAAAGATAGTTATCCTTGACGGAATAATTCTCTAAAAAAACTGATTAAAAAATCAGAACAGGTGGAAGTTTGTCCACCCGACACGGGCGAATAGGATTATCCTTCTTATATTACCGTGCAGACTTTGCCTTTGCACCGAGTGCAGAGACTTTTGGTCTGCTCATGCGCCTTCGGATCATCGGGTTTGCCGTGGATTCGTTTAAACCGGATCCGCCGGACCTGTCGCCCCTGTTGCCGCCGCGCCTGCCGCCCTTGCTGCCGCCACGCTTTCCGCCGCGCCCCTGCATTGCTTCAGCTGCTGCATCGATCTGCTTGACGTTTGCGCCTGCTTTGAAGCGCTGGTTCGGGCCGGGAGTTTTTGCCAGTCCTTCCTTTTTGGGGACGAGCCTGATCTTACCTTTTACTCCCTTAATCTGTGCCCATATTGTTGTTCCTGTCTTGCCCATAATTAAACTCCTTATCTAATTCTGTCCCACCACTCATAAAGGTTCGCGCCTGAATCCTGTGTATTTGCGAATCCAAAGTGTGGATTATCAGTTTTTATCGGCGACTGCCGCATCGATCTCTTTTCTTAGTATCTCGCTGACCAGCTTGCCATCTACCGAGCCCCGGACTTCTTCCATCACGATGCCCATGATGGGGCCCAGTGCGGCTTTTCCTTTTTCTTTTACAAAGTCTGAGCGTGTGGCGATGATCTTTTTAATGACGGTCTCGAGTTCTGCGCGCGAGATAGCAGGCGCAAGTTGCGCGAGGGCTGCTTCTGCGGTACTGCCTGCAGCAATGCTGCGGAGGAGATCCGGAATGGCCTCCTTTGCTGCCCGTCCGTTTTCCACCGCATGCCAGATTGCGAGATAACTCTCATCAGAAACTGCACGTATGTCAACACCATCACGCCGGAGTTCGGTCGCGGTGGACAGGATGGTGAATGCAGCGAGTTTGGGTTTGATCTTTTCATTAACTGCTCTCTCAAACAGTGGCAGTTTATCTGAGGCTGCTAACTGGAGCGCATAATTCAGGTCAATTGCATAGTCCTTTGCGTACCGTTCGGCTTTGTGTGTCAGCAGTTCCGGCAGGATTATTGCGTTCCATCGCTCTTCACCGATGATCACCGGCAGGACATCCGTCTCGGGATACATCCTTGCTGCACCGGGTAACGGGCGCATGTACGCGGTACTGCCTTCTTCTAACATTTTTCGTGTCTCTTCCGGTACTGGGGTATCGGAGAGTGCGATACCGGCCCGGATAATTACCTGGTTGAGTGCACACACTGCCTGTTTTTCATTTGTTCCTGAAACGATGATGACGCAGTCCTGTTCTTCTGCATGCATGTGGCTGCGAAGCATGGTGACTTCTTCAGCCGTTACGCCATATGCCGGGAGCTCATCGGTGTGGAAAATCCCGCCCACCCCGCATTTCTTGGCATAATCCGACATCTCGCTGCCGAGACGGCGGCCCGGCTGGATCTCACGCCCGACAAGTCCTGCAAATCCTTTGAGGTTGATCGCTGATATCCGCTTTGCCTTTTTAAGAACCGCCGATTTCGTTTCTTTGAACAGGCCGGTCACATCTTGTGAAGTAGCGTGGGCTACCGATGCATTTCGCTTCATCAGTTCATCGCGGATGGCAAGCAGTGCCTGCTGTCGCTGCACTTCGCGCTTCACTACTTCAGCGATGAGGTCAAGTTCCTGCACCCCTTTAATCTCAACCCGTGCACCGCTTGCAATTGAGATATTCACATCCTGCCGGATCGTGCCGATCCCGCGCTTGACTTTTCCCGTGGAACGCAGCACCATGCCGATATACTCGGCCACTTTCTGCACCTCTTCTGGGGTGTGCATGCAGGGCGATGTGGTGATCTCGATTAAGGGAATACCGAGCCGGTCAAGCGAGAAGAGATCGTCTTTTACCCGCTGGGCTGCTTCCTCTTCAAGACAGATCGTTTCAATCTCTCCGCCATTCGGGAGTGCTCCCTTTACCGCGACCAGTGCGGTACGCTGGAACCCGCTCGTGTTCGAACCATCGATGACGAGCTTACGCATCACATGAATCTGCGGGATGGCAGTCATGCCAAACATCTTCCCGATTGTCAGGCAGACCGAGAGCGCTTCATCGTTTAACGGTGCCGGTGGCTCTTCATCGTTCTCGACAAGGCATGTCGTGTCATACGTATAATACTGGAACTTCCGGTCACGTTTCATCTCCTCTTTTGCGGCACGGTCGATCTCGCCCATCTCGCTCTCGGTAGCCCGGAGGAACCGGAAAAATTCCCCGCTGTGCTCGCCCGCTTCGCGGAGTTTTGTCGGGCAGTGGCAGAACAGTTTTTCCTTAGTATCCAGCTGCTGGTGGATCTCGATTCCCGCAACCAGTCCCAGCGCATTATAATCCATGAAGACTCCTCCGGTTTAATTCACCTATGAGATTGGTCTGCATCATCGCAGCCGCTTTTGTTTTGTCACTGACATTTCCCAGCACCCACATCAGTTTCACGAGTGCCACTTCCGGAAGCATATCGCCTCCCTCAATGACTCCTGCGTTGAGAAGATCGCGGCCGGTATCGTACACCCGGTCACAGACCCGTCCCTGCATGCACTGCGATGTCATAACAACAACAGTACCGGTCTCAATTAGTTTTGTGATGGCGGGAATGAGCAGCGTGCTCACATGTCCAAGGCCGGTTCCCGCGAGCACAAGGCCTTTGTAGCCTTCATATGCCCTGAAAATGTCCGGGGACATGCCCGGATAAAACTGCAGGAGGGCACATTGGGGTTCGAGGGTATCGTGAAGTGCAGGTTTATGACTCCCGCGCCGGACCGCATCTGTCGTTAAGGTTACTGCACGGGACGGGTAGGCAACAGAACCGATGGCTGGCAGGCCAACGCTCTGGAATGCATCGCGGCGTGAGGTGTGCATCTTGCGCACTCTTGTGCCACGGTGGATTGCACAGGTGTCATCGTTTGTGGTTGCGTGCATGACTACGGCAACTTCACCCAGATCGCTCGTTGCTGCTGCGGCTGCGCATACGGCATTCATCGCGTTATCGCTTGACGGCCGGTCAGCTGAACGCTGCGATCCGACAAAAACGATCGGGACGGGTGTATCGATCATGAAACTGATCGCGGCAGCACTGTACGCCATGGTATCAGTTCCGTGCGTGACGATGATCCCGGCTGCACCATTTTTAATCTCAGTATATATTGCACGTGCAAGTTCCTGCCATATTGCAGGAGTCATATTCTCTGACAGGATTGCCGCAAGG
The DNA here is from genome assembly GCA_030653335.1 of Methanoregula sp. Lineage (GTDB taxonomy): Archaea > Halobacteriota > Methanomicrobia > Methanomicrobiales > Methanospirillaceae > Methanoregula. Next base: position 4,704 of record JAURZP010000336.1, read on the forward strand.
GGGAGGGTGCGGTAATTGGCAATCTGTGCGAGCTCCGGAATAGCTGTGAGGATATCGCTGGCATCGAACTGGCTGCTGACCGAACCGGTGCGGTAATCGATCCTGCTCGCAATGGTGCCACCGGTTGATATAATTGAAAGATCC
>JAURZP010000337.1 GCA_030653335.1 Methanoregula sp.
ATATAATGCAATCGGGGAGATTTTTTTGAAGTACATCATAATAACCGGTGGTGTGATGAGCGGTCTTGGCAAAGGGATCACTGCTGCATCAGTGGGACGGATTTTACAGAACCGTGGCTACCGGGTCACGGCAGTAAAAATTGATCCGTACTTAAATATCGATGCAGGAACAATGAACCCGGCCCAGCACGGCGAAGTGTTCGTGCTCAAGGATGGCAGCGAAGTTGATCTCGATCTTGGCAACTACGAGCGGTTTTTAGATATTGAACTGACGGCAGCCCACAACATCACCACCGGCAAGGTGTACAGGACTGTCATCGACAAGGAGCGCAGAGGGGATTTCCTTGGAGAGACCGTGCAGATCATTCCCCATATCACCGACCAGATCAAGACCTGCATTAAACTGGCAGCCGAAGAGGAGTTCCCTGACGGGACAAAAGCCGACATCTGCCTCGTGGAAGTCGGAGGTACCGTAGGTGACATCGAGAGCATGCCGTTCTTAGAAGCGGTCCGCCAGATGCACGGCGAACTTCCTGAGCACGATATTGTCCTTGTCCATGTCACTCTGATACCTGAAGACACGATGGGGGACATGAAGACCAAGCCCACCCAGCACTCGGTAAAAGCGCTGCGCGAGCTCGGGCTCCATGCGGATATTATTGTCGGCAGGAGCGAGAACCCGATAGGGGCCGGCACAAAACGAAAGATCTCGGCATTCTGTGATCTTCCCCAGAGTGCAGTGATCTCTGCTGCCACCGCCCCTGATACCTATGCAGTCCCGATGGAGATGGAAAAGGAGGGTATTGCCGATGTGCTCTCTGCTCATCTCGGTCTGGATAAAAAAGAGCCCGACACCGCGTGGTACCGGCTGGTGAACAAGGAGTACACCAACCGGGTGACCGTTGCAATCGTGAGCAAGTACGGCATTGAAGATGTCTATATCAGCATCAAGGAATCGCTCAAGCATGCCGGGCGGGCGCTTTCCACTGAAGTTAAGATCGCATGGCTGGATGCAGAACGCTATGAGCGGTGCCAGCTCAAGGACTATGACGGTATCCTGATTCCCGGCGGATTCGGGAAAAGGGGCATTGAAGGCAAGATCG
>JAURZP010000342.1 GCA_030653335.1 Methanoregula sp.
CAATGCCCGCTCCTGCCTTTTCTACAACCGGGACATGCTTCTCTTTGCCGGCATCTGCTGTCTTTTCAATCTGCAGGATCATCGGTTTGCCACAGCAGACCAGACTTCCTCCGGATGCGAAGACTACCTTGGTTATGTTCCCACAGACTTCACATTTGTATACTTCAAACAGTTTTGTCATATTCTTTTTCCTCCGTTCCTACACAATGGTGATCTCGCTATGCCCCTTTAAGATATCGTCAGCAAGCCGATCGAGCTGCTTTAACGTTGATTCATCCGGCTGCCCTTTTACCATAACCGGCTCAAGGACTTCTACCTTGACGTGATCTAACATCTTTACAATCGTTTCAGCAGTTTTACCACCCCAGCCATACGATCCGATCACAGATGCAAACCGGACCTTGGGTTTGAGCAGGTTGGCTAAGTAGGTGGCATACACTACCTGTGGATGGGGTCCAAAGAGCACTGTTGGTGTTGCTACAACGACTGTTGCCGTATCTACCAGTGCAAGCGCCAGCTCCCCGATGTCGGTTCCAATCAGGTTGAATGGTTTTACCGTGATTCCACGGGCGATCAGGGCATTTGTCAGGTGCGCAACCATCTTCTCTGTGCTGCCGTGCATAGAAACATACGGGATCACGACTTCGTTTTTCACCGCATCAGAAGTCCAGTCGGAATAAGCATCAAGAATGAACCGGGGGTGCTTGTGGACAGGGCCGTGGCTTGGAGCAATCATCTGGAGCGGAAGCGTCTTTACTCTCTCAAGATGCCCTTTGATACTGGATCTAAAAGGCATCATGATCTCGGCATAATACTTTTTTGCCGAACGGTATGACACCGCATCATCAGTTGCATACAGGTCAGAAGAGGCGATGTGGAACCCGAAGAGATCGCAGGAGAAGAGGATCTGGTCTTCTTTTAGATAGGTTACCTGCGTCTCTGGCCAGTGAGTCCATGGTGTGAGATGGAATTCAAGCGTCCGGTCGCCCAGCGACAGGGTCTCTTTGTCCTTAATGACCTTGAACCGGTTGTCCGGGATCTGGAGCAATGCAATGAGAAATTCTTTGCACTTCTCGTTGGTCACTACCATCGCATCCGGGTAGAATTCAAGGATCATCGGCAGCGAACCGGAGTGATCCTGTTCTGCATGGTTGATGATCACGTAATCGATTCGTTCTACGCCAAGCTTGAGCAGGTTTGATACCAGCTCAAACTCTTTTGCAGGGTCAACCGTATCGATGAGTGCAGTCTTTCCGCTTCCCTTTATTAAGTAGGCATTGTAGCTCGTACCCTCCGTAAGGGGGATCAGCGCATCAAAGAGACGCCGGTCAAAATCAAGTGCACCGACCCAGAAGATTCCATGTGTAATTTCCCGTGATACCATAGTGATCAGGCAGAACTCCTGTTAAAAAACTTTTTTGTTGCCCCGCAGACCGGACATGTCCAGTCTTCTGCAAGATTAGCAAATTCCCTGCCCGGGGGGATATTCTGTAACGGTTCTCCTTTTTCTGGGTTGTATTCATGCCCGCAGATGGCGCACTGGTATTTTTCTGTCAAGAATAAAAACCTCCGATGGTTTGATTGATACGTAAATAGTGTGGAGATTTGAAATAATCGTTTCGATAGTGCACAAACATCTCATCCGGTTTTAAGCTTCATGGCGGAGCATGTCAGGAATCGTGTCTGCAAGATGGTACCGTTCAACAAAGAACTTAAACGAACGGTTTTTCGAAACGGCAGTTTCAAGCGAGAAGGATTTGAGGATCTCAAACATGAAATCGATCCGTGAGTCAAACCGCCGGGGCATGAGCTCATTGAACTCTTCTTTGAACATTTCATCCGTTGCAGGGCGTACTTCAACTCCGAGATCCCGGGCAGAAATGGCAGACAACCCGGCATAGTACCAGCTCTCGATCTCCTTGATCACGATAACAATGCTGTGGCCCGCGATGTTATTGAAATGGAAGTACAGGATCTGCTTTTTGTCACGGACTGAACGTTCTGTATCGATATCTGCAACAAAGATGTAATCATTGTTCATCTGCCGTATACTTTTTAAAAAATTGTTCACCTTTACCCGCTTTATACAGGCATACGGGATGAACTCGATCGAATCATACCGGGATATAAAAAGGGGTTTTATAATGCGGCCAAAGAACCTGACATCATCTTCCCCTTCGACAAGTATAAACAGCCGTTTTTTCATACTCACAATCCCAGCAGGTTCTGGATAAAGAGCTCTTCAATACCAATCTCATTTTTTAAAAACGTCCTGACCTCTTCTTTATCCGCAGGGCGCGAGATGACAGAAAACCCCTCGCTGTCCCGCGAGATGAGCAGGATATCTTCAATACTGACATGTTTTACAACTTCAGTGCTATGGGTGGTGATCATCAGCTGCTTTCTTTCTGAGGACTCCTTCATCATTGCCATGACACGGGCAATCAGGAACGGGTGGATATGGTTTACAGGCTCTTCAATAATAATGAATGGTTTGTCCTCGAAATATAGGGCGATTATCAGGGCAAAGATGGTGATGGTGCCATCCGACAGGGATGATGCAGGAAGATCATGGCTATGGGCATATCGTTCCCGTAGCGTGAGGACAAGAGAGACATCCATGAACTTCTGCACGGAAAAATCCTTAACAAAAGGCAATGTGTCATGGAGCAGATTTGAAAATTTCCGTTTCTTTTCAGGATCTTCAATAATGGATTTTAACACAACAGCAAGATTGCCGGCATCCTCCTCAAGTGCCCGTTTTCCGGTGATTGCTGCTCCTCGTTTAGAGAGTTTTGGATCGATATCGTACACCGCGATCCGGTCAAAGAATTTCTCTGTGTGCGGTAGTGGATACGCGCACGCACTCTCCAAAAGAAGTGCATGTTTCCTGATATGTAACCCGCGGAAAAAAAGGGGGATGATATCATTTTGGGACAGGGGGCATCCATCCGGGAGTTGTACGGCAAACTTCACATCGCCCTTCTCGCTTATCACCTGTATCTCCCCACGTCCCAAAGTGCTTTTTTTCGTGACATTTGTTCCATTTATGCTGCACGATGAGACCTCACATCCGATCACGAGCCGGTCTTTTATAATTTCAAATCCATCCCCGGCAGCATCGAACCGTATCGCAAACTCGTAGGAGGATTCGCACGACTGGATTCCCAAAAGTCCATTCTCACCGATCTTCTTGTCAATAATATCCAGTTTCTGGTCAGGTGTATAAGAAACCCGCACGACCAGATCCTGCGTATTTCCGATCCTCGCATTCCGGATATACTCTGAACCACCCTGCATGGATATCGCATTTACCAGACCATGACGTGCAATATCGCGCAGGAACTTAAAAATGCTGATAAAATTGGATTTTCCTGCTGCATTCGATCCTATGACCACATTGAAGCGGGACAGATCAATATCGAGTTTTAAAAAACTCTTGAAATTTTCCACATGGATCTGCTTAATTGACATGAAAACTCCG
>JAURZP010000344.1 GCA_030653335.1 Methanoregula sp.
AGGCCACCGCATCCCAAGAAGATCATATTGGTCAGCATCTGAACAGTTTTATACCCGTAAGCTCTTCTGGTAAATACTCGTATTTTACAATTTAGTCCTTCAGACCGCGCATTGGTTAATGGTGTTGTGATATAGCTGATGACACCGTACCAATATGACCTGAGCATCTTAGCGGCCTTAATCATTGGCCGCAAACGGCTGTGGGTGGCCGAAAAATACCACGACTTGAAGAATCTTTCCGCCCAGCACTGGCTGCGATACAGCCAAAAGAAGTTAAACAATTCTTTCAGTTGATAGGCCCTGAATACCTTGAGATGCTGCTGCCGCAGTTCTTGAAACGTGATCTCCTGGCGCTCAGTTAAATTGGAGGGGTTCTTCAACCAGATGTACTTGGTCTTGGTGAGTACACTCACGCCTTCGGCAGTCAGCTCCCGATGTTCTGTCTTGCGGATGGAATTAACGGCATCGTTCAGGTGTTTCTTGATGTGGAACTTATCAAACACGATGCCCGTTTCGCCCCGGTATTCTTTGATTGCCTTGAGATATGGATCCCACATATCGCAGCAAATGCTGTCCAGCGCTTTGAACCGTTCTTCTCCGAACCAAACGATGAACTCTTTCAGTGTTTCGCAGGTGCGGTCTATGCCGATCCAGATCACTTCTCCTGCGGTCAGATCATAGATGAGCGTTAAATACTTGTGTCCTTTGCGTATGGCAATCTCGTCGATGCCAATGATCATTACCTGGTCATATCGTTTCTTTTCCCGCAGGTCGGCAATTGTCTTGGTGAGCGCCGTATTAACGGTATACCACGAGACATCGTAGGTGTCACAAACGTCTTTTACCGTCATTTTGATTAGCCCTGCGACCAACTGCCGTTGAAACGATTCGGTGATGCGCATCATCTTATCGGCCCATGGCACGGCAATCAAGTTGACACTATCGCAGTTCTTGCACTTAACCCGTGGCACAGAGGCTCGTAAGATGGTTTGGTAATCGCCTAAATCCTTATGACGCCATGTCCGCTCATGATGATCGTGGATGCCCTTCGCCCGCCTCTGGCAGAGGGGGCAGTACAGCCGCATATTCTTGCGGTATCGTATTTCTACAGTGACAGTCTTCCGGTCATCATCCT
>JAURZP010000357.1 GCA_030653335.1 Methanoregula sp.
GTATAAAATACTGTATTAATCCCGTCATCAATATCCCACGGCCAGGTCGTCCCGGTCCATGGCCAATCAGACGTCCCCATGGCGCTTGCGAGTTGCGTGAATAAGGTTGCCTTGTCAGAGGGCAGTGCAGGATAGCCATGGGTCGACCAGTAACTGACTACCATTGCCGATGCCATGGGAGAACAGCCGTCATAGACTCCACTCACCTGTTTGAAAAGCGGGACACCATAAATATACCCGGAGGATCTCGTTGCCTGGATACTTTTGAGAAGGGAGGTGCGCTCTTTAGAATCCATGTCAGAAATAAGAAGCCGCTGTTTGTCCCATTGCACCCTGATATCAGATTTTTTCTTTGCCTGCATTTTCCCGGTCACTTTTACCACGGCTCCTTCCTGATCTGTGACGTCACTCCATGATTCTTTCACAACTTCATTGGTGTGTTCATCAACAAATACATCCGTTGCTTTAGTACCGTTCTGGTCAATCACGGAATATTTCCGGTAATACGACAGACTTCCTAAATATACGGGTTTTGAACCGATGATGGTAAGTCCCTTTTGCGAAATATATTTCTCGACCGGTTCCTCATCTGCTGACTTTACATCGTTATAACCCGGCACTCTTCCTTTTGTTATCTCGAGGACCGGATAATTTCTCGTGGTTGCTGAAACCAGAATATACCCGTCATATTCCCCATCAATCATTACTTTGAAAACATACGCCGCTTCCTTGTCATTGAGATCATAGTATGTTTTTGCATGTTTCACCAGGGAGTCTTTCCATTCCATAAAATCCAGGGAAGTGACCGCCAGGTCTTTTGCATTCAGGAGTGCAATCGATTCTGCTTCTTTTACATCAACAATCGTAACTTCATCGGACGGTTTTTGTGATGCACTCACCGTACCGAATTGATTGCTGTTCTCACTTGCGTCCGCTGCACTCACAATCGGTACCATCGCCATCGCTGCCAGCAGCAACGTCAGCAATATGATTCCAATTTTCAGTTTTTTCATTGTCCGTTACCTCCTTACATCTTTTTAGAAATCCCGTAGACATGATCCAGATTTTTTAGTGTGCAAGGAAGTTGGTTCATGCCAGCGGGCGGGACCGGGTCCAGCGAAGTTCGTCGCTTGCCAAACCCATCCATTCTTTTTTGGGACAACCCCCGGCTGTCCACGTTTTGGAATTTCAAAATGGGAGATATAACGATTCTAACGCAGCCATCTACCGGATTCCTGACCGGTAGACGATCGCGTTAGAAACGTTAAGAGCCGGATATCGAAATGGCAGACCGGTATACTATGAACGTATCCGGAACCAGTATGGCAATCCTGATCTGCGCCCTTGTGCTCATATCGGGAGTTTCTGCAGAGAATGTTGACACTAATCACGGGTATTCGGTAACACCGGCCGGAAACCTGAACCTGCCTCCGGTTATGTTGCCCATGGCCGCCGGTACTATCTCCCAGGGAGAAACGGACTGGTATTCAGTCGTCGTTCCCTCAGGAACCGCATCGATAACCGCTGATCTCAACTGGGGATATGTCCCCGATTCGCTTACCCTCACGATCCTGGCACCTGACGCTACCCTTGGCCCTTTTTACGATATATCGGACGGGACAACGAACGGGAGGATCACGCTGATGGTCTCGCAAAACGGAGGGATTACCCCGGGAACGTGGAGATTCAAGGTGTATGGAGAGACGGTCCTGGGGATCCAGAGTTATAATTTTGTTACCTATTAAAACAAAATCATAAATCTAATTACCCGTCGAGAGAAAGATAGATTGATGAGAGCTGGATTAGTGCGGTCAGCTGCACTATTAATTTTCATTTTTATTGGGATGGTCCCGATCGCTGCTGCAGGCATGGGCAGTTATAGCGTTGCTCCAATCTCTCCCGAGGATTTAGCCGGGACATCCCAGGATCCCGTGCCGATATCATTCTGGGATCTGACGCTGCGTGAGATGATGATTGCCCTTGCTCTCTCGTTCTGTCCGGTGCTCGTGTACCCGGTTGAGATCTTCTTCTTCATGAAGATGATATCGGTCCTCGGGTACCGGAAAGTCGAGCAGTACGCGGTCTCGTATAACCAGAACCGCCAGAAGATCTACGAGTTTATAACAGCAAACCCGGGCGTGAAGTTCAATGCACTGGAACGGCTGACCGGAATAAAAGAAGGGACCCTGAAATACCACCTCCTGGTTCTTGGGATGAAGAGGAAGATTATCTCCTTTGGCAGGGCGAGGTCCATGAGGTACTTTGAGAACAATGGCCGGTACAACGAGCTGGAAAAAAAGGTGTTTTTGCACCTCCAGAACCCGACAACCCGGAGGATCCTCGAAATCCTTGCCTCTTCCCCGGAAGTCTCCCGGAAGGAGATCGCAGAGATCGTGGGTATTGCGGGTCCGTCGATCTCCTGGCATACGAAGCGGTTGTCCGGGGACGGGATTATCACCACCCGGAAGAACGGGAGGGCGGTCCGGTATACGCTCTGCCCCGCCGGGGTGAATATTTTCAAACGGCATTTCGGGCAGGATGCCGGGATGGTGTCCGGGAGCGCGGTTACGGAAGAGGAAATGGGGGATTGAGATTGCGCAGACCGTGTCTCTCGGAATGGGAATTCTCCCAGTAATGGGAGTTACAGATTGTCCAGGCAGTGTCCGGGTAATCTGAAGTACGGTCTCAAATCGATGATAAGTCCGCTTGTGAAAATAACCGGTGAGGATTAGATACTATGTACGAACCATCATGGCAGGATGTCGAGATTGTCGAGTATGCCGCTACCCTTATCCTGTGCGCTGCATGCCTTGTCCTAATCTATGTATTCGTTAACCGCAGTTGCGAAGCGATCTTCCTGACCGGGGATGACTGCGGGGTCGGGTATGGCTGGATCGGTCTTGCGGCGGGGATTTTTGTGATCGGGATGTTTTCGGCGTGGAAAGTGTACCGGCTGTTAAAGGAGAGGGAACGGTCCACGCAAACTGTATGACCCGGTTTTAAAAAATCACTACGTTATTTCATGCAGGGAAATTATTAAGAAGAATTTCTCTCCGCCAGGATACCCCGAGAGCGAGTGGATACAACAGCACTTTTTTCCCGGAGTTGGGAGTCAAAAGAAAATCGCATCAATTTTTATCATATATTACGGTGACTGGTGAGATTTTCCCCGGAAAGACAGAGTGCCTTGTCAGAATATAGGTTTATAGCCGGGGGTGGCCACTCTGGATTTTCTTATGGGACCGGGGTTGACGAATTTGGGTCACCAGTGCACCGGAATAGGTGTTGGCGGCGGGGAGAATAAATCTATGCACACTGTGTGAACCATTTCTTATGTGTGCATTAAGTCCTAAATGTGCATACTCCCAATTGGGAAGTATGATTCAGAAGGAAATTATCGTCAAGTCCAGGTTCCATTATGGTTCCAATTCTCTCGACCTCACAATCCCTTCCGAAGTCACCAAGACCATGAAAATAAATCCAGGCGATATCTTCCGGCTGATCGTCAAAGAAGAAAAGGGCAATCTTGTTTTGCAATACGAGCGGGTTTATTCAACGAAAGTGTGAGAGGATTGACGCTCAAAAGGGGCAGGCGCCCCTTGCCGCGTGGGCTAAACCCCAGAAATTTCTCTTAGAAAGATAAGATCTATTTTTTCAATCCCTCAAATTTCCTCAATCGTAACATGCTCGTTAATTTCATGTATGAAATCGCTTATCGCGGATTTTTGAGTGTACATAATAAGATCCTCTTTTGCCCGGGTTGCCGCGACATAAAATATACGCCGTTCTTCCTCCTCATGTTTTCTTGCCGGACCTTTGATGGCTGGTTCGTAAATATCTGGATCTTCTTTTTCGCATGGAAGACCATAGAGGCCTTTCACGACATCCAATATGATGACAACGCGAGACTGAAGACCCTTACTCTGATGGACAGACATGAAATGGACGCGATGAGGGTTATTGGTCTCAACAGAAATAGGGACTTTTTTCGTCCGGGCAGATTCCAACAACACTCCTTTTATCCCAACAGGATTGGTAATCCTGGCAAGGATGATAATATCTTCCGGTTTGTATCCTCTCGATAGATAATCCGCGACACAATCTACACAGTGAGCAACAATATGTTCCTGATATGCTCTCCAATCCCAGGAATTCCGAGTGGAGGAATAGACTCTTACTTGGCGTTTTGCAGGATTGTGGGCAAAACTCTCTTTGCTGATCTGGGTATTGCCATTAAACCGGATAATTGCCGCACCCAAATCAACAATAGATGCACAGTTCCGATAATTGATGGTGAGATCGGTCCGGGCGGGATGATCAAAATATTTCTCAAAATTTACAAAAAGATCCAGATTGGCTCCGGAAAATCCCATGATGCTCTGCCAGTCATCACCAACACAGAATAATTTGCACCCCTCATTTTTTTTCATTAGTTCTTTGATCAAATCATAGCGCTGAGTACTGATGTCCTGATATTCATCAATCAGGATATGATCGAAAGCATTCCTATAGAGGTTTTTCTTTGTCTGCAACTCCAGAACTGCGAGATTGATCATATCGAAAAAATCAATACAGTTCCTTATGCGCAAATCCGTTTCATATCGCTCATAGAGTTTCAATGCAATTGTCGCGAATGCGTGTTGTTTACGTGTCCAACTTTCCGTAGATAACCGTTTTTTAATATCGTCCGGAGTGAGATGGTACGTCTTAGCAATGAGAATAAACTGTGCCGCATTTTTCGACAAATCATTAACAGATTGTTTGCAGTCTTTCCAAACTTTATTGATGATTTCTTCGGGTGACAATTCTTGTATGGAGAATTTTCCGTCAGGATACTTTTTCATCAGTGTTTCGATGAGTTTTTCCTGAAATTTTTTTAGAAATGCTGGATTTTGAAATTCCCAATGATATGTTTCGATGAGAGAATTTTTTTTCTGGCGTGAGAACCCGGCTCGTTTACGATTCATGGAGTCGACATATTTTTTTGTTGCTTCCGGTCCGTTGAACCATGAGGGAACTTTCCCATTCTTATCAACAGCCCAGTGTTCTATGTATATGTCAAAGTCCGGCAAGAAAAAATCAGGTTTTGGGTCCCTGACTTTTCCCTGTGAATCGAGATAATTCATCCAGGTCGCGGGTGATTCATAGATACCACGGATTTCTCTTTGGTTAATTGTATGCGTGAGAAGGTAATTGAGGATCGTCCGTTCAGCCTCGCTTTTTACTTTTATCCCATTCAATGCAGTGTAGGATAAATTCTGCATGTACCGAAAGTATTCCTCTTTCTTAGAGAAATCCATATCTTCTTTTATATGGAAATTGTCACCGAAATAAACAAGATAATTCAGGAGATTTTTCTGTAATTCCGGTGTAGATTTCATCTCGTTAAATATTTTTGAGATATACTGCCGGTACTGACTATCAGAATTTTCCCCGTTAAACATTAGTTGTGGAGGATTAAGCGATGAACTTTCAAGAATTTCCTTACCCAATGCATGGAATGTTTTGATTTTGACATCAAACCCGAATCTTTCCTGTAACCGGTGGCTCATATCGAGGGCGGCCTTTTTTTGAAATGCTAATGCAAGAATTCTTTCGGGTCGAATTGTGTCAGGTTTTCGCGATATGAGATAAGCAATCCTTGTAATGAGGGTTTCTGTTTTCCCGGAACCAGCCCCTGCAATAACGAGATTGTGCTTATCATCGACAATAACTGCATTTTTCTGATTCGAATCGAGAGGATATGGAGATTTTCTGAATAATTCATCGTATTCGATCATCCGGTCTTTAACAAAATTCTCATTATACGTTGCTATGTATGTCTCGTACTGTCCAATGGTTTGTTGTGAGAGAACGAACAGATCCTGAACTTCTTGAGAGAATGATTCTTTATCTGAGGTAAGTATCACAATATTTCTTTGAAAGCTATCGCATTCATTCAAAAAATTGAATTTATCCATATACACAAGGTACGTTTTACTCCCTGTGATTTTCTGGCACTCTTTTACCAGCTGTTGATATGAGATTTGAACATTGTTTTCTAATTCCTTGATCAGTCCTTTCTTTTTATATGCAAGTGTGGCGATTTGTTTTCTCGCATGGAATACGATTACGATTCCAATGATGAAAGGAATGAGGAAGTAACCGATAGTTTTGGTATTCTGATGCCTGGTGATATGAGCCGAGATCTTTTCAAATTCCTGAACTTTTTCGGTGAGTGTCATTGTTCCGCGAGATGGAAAAAGGAGTTATTTATAGAATTTTTTGTAGCAACTGTATCGGACAGGTTCCTCGTACGATTATAATTCATAATCTAATCCAAATGATATGAAACGTTTCCCTATGTTAAGAGAATCGAAATAAATCAGAAGATGGGGATCTGATGCTCATCGGGGCAGAGTCACTTGCCGCATGGGCTAGCCCAGGATTATAATTTTCTTAATTCAAACGCATTGCCTTTCTTGCGAAAATCAATCATTTTTTTATGAACCATGATCGCTGCAAGCATTGATGAAAATCTTGGACTGTGTGCTTCCCAGACACGTTGATGATTTTGAATGAAATATCCCAGTCCATTCTGGGGTGGATTTGTCATTGATGCACCAAGGGGATACCATTCTGAAGTTTTGAAAAATCGGATGCGAATGTCATCCAATAATTTCTTCGGGAACATTAAGTGTGTGTTTTTCCAATGAATATCGTAAAACTCTCCAACCTCTTCTGCGTTGATTTCACTCCCTCTATTAATCCCAGACAATCTACTTAGAGGGAGACAAGTGAAAGATACCATATTTCTATCAATATCCACATTTAACCTTAAATATATTAACCTGTCCTGGGGTAAAACGACCCTCCTTGAATTAAACTTCCAAATCATAAAATTTAACTTCCAAAAAAGTTCAATTTAAAATGCCTATGACTTCATCTTTTCTTAATGAAGTAAACGGATTAGATTCGTTCAATTATAATTTCCCATCGATTCGAGGCATTCAAGCGGGTCGAGAATATTATATTTCAATGTGTCCGGTGAAGTTAATCCCAAAAATTTTCTTATATAATGAGATCGCCATCCCGGCAGAATTGAGAGCACAACGCACATTAAATAATGCCCGCATCCCAGAAATCGCGAATTATCTTATCAATAATCCCAAAGATTATGTTTTTTCAGCGATTTCAGCTTCAGTTTGTGGAGAAGAAGTAAAATTTATCCCCGCCGGTGAAAAAGGTATGGAGTCGAAAATGGGTGCTCTTGTTATTCCAATGACAGCCCAGTTTCTTATTAATGATGGACAACATCGTAGAGCCGCTATTGAAGCTGCGCTGAAACAACGACCTGAATTAGGCAACGAAACCATTTCAGTGGTTTTTTTTATTGACGCTGGACTGAAAAGAAGTCAACAAATTTTTTCAGATTTAAACCGGCACGCAGTGAGACCTACTAAATCTATTAGTATTCTATACGATTATCGGGATCAATTTGCCCGATTCATCCTTGAGATGGCAAACACACTTCCGATTTTTAAAGGTTTTACAGATTTAGAGAAAACAAGCATTTCAAATCGGTCGACAAAAATGTTCACCCTTTCCAGCATCTATCAAGCAACTGAAGCTTTGTTAGGAAAAAAATCAAAAATAAAAAAAATAACTGCATCCGAACGACAAAGTGCGAATGATTACTGGACTGAAGTTACAAAAAATATACCCGAATGGAAACGACTTGCGAACCATGATGATATTCTTTGTAACGAATTAAGAGGTTCATATATTCATTCTCATGGAATTGCCTTACATGCATTAGGAATTGCAGGACGTTCCCTTTTCGAAATTTATCCTGATGATTGGCAAGCTAAACTAAGCCGATTAGAGGAAATTGATTGGTCAAGATCCAACAGCAATTTGTGGGAAGGTAGGGCAATGAATAATGGACGAATTTCAAAAGCATATACTAACCTAATTCTCACATCAAATTTACTGAAAGAAAAAATGGGAATTCCTCTCATAGGCGAAGAGCAAACGATGGAAAATTTATTTTTAAAACTGAAGATAGGCTGATTCAATGACTCAAGATCTGCCAATTAAAGAAAAAAAATCGATTTTTAATAAAACGTCATTGGAAGATATCCATCAAGAAATTCGTGATATATACCAAAGTGATAATCGACCTTGGGTTATTGGATATAGCGGAGGGAAGGATTCCACCACAGCGTTACAACTTGTCTGGTACGCACTATCTGAATTACCTGAAGATAAGCGAATGAAACCAGTATTTGTTATTTGTTCTGATACGTATGTTGAAACCCCCATAATCATCGATTATATTACCACAACTCTTGATAAAATCAATAAAAAATCTCAAGATGCTAAAATGCCTTTTAGTGCGGTTAAATTGTTCCCTCGCATTTCTGATACTTTTTGGGTAAATCTAATTGGAAAAGGGTATCCGGCTCCTAGCACTCAATTCAGATGGTGTACTCATCGACTTAAAATTAAACCTGC
>JAURZP010000371.1 GCA_030653335.1 Methanoregula sp.
CATCCAACCGCCACACAATACTCATCGGCTTACTCCCCTCATGGCTCACATACCTCGCCGTACCTAAACACACAAACGGCTGCGAAACATTCCCGACCTTATTGAACTCCCGGACAAACAACAACACCTTCGAGTCACTAACATACCGCTGCCCGGTCGGAGACGACGCCGAGGTCGTACTCTGGGACTGCCAGTGAAAGAGCCGCTCGCTGATCGCGTAATCGTTGTACATCGTAGACGGCGAGAAATGTTTCTCGGATTTATTCAGCGTGATGAAGAACACATCCAGATTCCTCTCCCGGAGATACAGCACTCCCTCGCGTTTGCCCGCAACACTGACACGAGACAACGTCCAATGCCCGAGCCCCGCAAAGATCTGGTCGCGGGAATACGTGCAGTGCAGGGATAATCCGGGGGAAACCCGAGGTCGAGCGGACCTTAAATAATACGACTTCTCACAGTTAATCAGCTTTTGCCAATGCTAATAATCTCCCAGACACTATACTGAAACGGAAATGGAGCCGTACAAAATCCAGGTCTTTCACATCTGGGACATAAACCGGATTGTAAATTCTGGTAATCGGCCCGGTATGAAATCATCACCCGAGGTTCAGACATGGCAGATCACATGAATATCCGCGAACTCATTGACATTCTGCGACGTAAGGATACCGAAGAGGAATGGTTTGAGTTCAAAGTCAATTACGCCGAACCTCAAAAGATTGGTGAATACCTGTCAGCTTTGAGCAATTCGGCGGCATTGTCTCATGAGGAGTACGGATATCTTGTCTATGGTCTCGATGATTCCCATCATGAGATCGTCGGTACCGGGTTTCAGCCAAAAAAGGCAAAAGGAAAAGGGAACGAAGACCTCGAACCCTGGCTGATCCACCTTCTGGATCCTCGTGTTGATTGCACGATTGAAGAAGCGGAGATTAACGGAGCCCGAGTTGTAGTTTTCCGGGTTGGAGCAGCACGGGAACGACCCGTCAGGTTTTCCGGTGTTGCGCATATCCGCATCGGTTCCAACAACCATAAACTGGCAGATTATCCGGAAAAAGAAAGAAAACTGTGGAGTCTCATTAATCCGGTACTCTTTGAGGAAGGCATCGCCCTTACCGGACAGTCAAGCGACGATGTCTTAACAAAGATCGATTACCCTAAATTCTTCGAACTCATGAAAATCCCCCTCCCCGATAACCGTGCGGGGATACTCAAGCGGCTCGAAGATGAGAAAATCATACAAAAAACGAAAGACCAGTATTCCATAACTAATCTGGGAGCAATTCTCTTTGCAAAAAATCTCGAAGATTTCCCCACGCTCACTCGCAAATCTCTCCGAATTGTTGTGTATGATGGCGACGGACGCCTGAATGCAAAGAAAGAGCACATCGTTAAAAGCGGATATGCAACCTCATTCGAATCAACTATCGATTGGATTTACGATCAGGTCCCTTCCAATGAGGTCATCAAGGATGCATTGCGCGTCGAGCAGAAGATGTATCCGAAGGTCGCGATCCGCGAAGTTGTCGCAAATGCGCTGATACACCAGGATTTTTCTATAGCCGGAGCCGGGCCAACGGTCGAAGTATTTTTTAGGAGAATGGAAATCTCGAATCCCGGCAAGCCATTAATCAGCCCGGACCGGTTTATCGATCATCCTCCCCTTTCGAGAAATGAGAAAATTGCATCGATGATGCGCCGCGTAAATATTTGTGAAGAGCGGGGCAGCGGGATTGACCGTGCGATCGATGGTATCGAGTTCTTCCAGTTACCCGCGCCGGAATTTCTTGCCGACCAAGATTTCATGCGCATTACGTTGTTCGGGCATCAGAACATCGGTGAAATGGGGAAAGCGGATAAGACCCGGGCCTGCTACCAGCATTGTTGCCTGAGATGGGTATGCCGGGATTATATGACAAACGCAACTCTCCGGAAGAGGTTGGGAATCGATGACCAGAATTATCCCATGGCCTCACGGATAATCAAGGACACCATGGACCAGGGCTTGATCAGGCTGTATGATCCGGAAAACAAATCGAACAGGACCCGGAAGTATATCCCGTTCTGGTCGTAATCGGGCGTAGCTAAACATTAGCGGCCAATGTAACTGGCATGTGCATATGCACAAAGAAGAAGGCCAGATTGCGGGGATTATCCCGTTTCCTCTTCATAATGATGTAGTAGTTTATGTAACGGGCATGTAACTGGATGGGGAAGCTCACGTGGTGGTGGCGGATCTGTCAAACCTCCGGAATCAAATCCCCTTCCCCGCCTTCTTCATAAACCACGCCGGAATCTCCGCATCCAACCGCCACACAATACTCATCGGCTTACTCCCCTCATGGCTCACATACCTCGCCGTACCTAAACACACAAACGGCTGCGAAACATTCCCGACCTTATTGAACTCCCGGACAAACAGCAGCACCTTCGACCCACTAA
>JAURZP010000380.1 GCA_030653335.1 Methanoregula sp.
ACGCCCAGCGGTCGGTGATGGAGACCGATGTTGCGTTTATAACAACGGGGACTATGCGGTCCGATCTCAAGCAGGGGAATGCTACGTGGGGTGACCTGTTTACCATCCAGCCGTTTTCAGGAACGGTTGTTACGATGACACTGACCGGGCAGCAGATCAAAGATGCTCTCGAACGGCAATGGCAGGAACCGTTGCCCCCCCACCCCCTTGGTGTGTCAGGGCTTGCCTATACATATAATGTGACACGGCCGACGGGTAGTCGGGTGCAGGAAATTCGTGTTGGAGGCGTCCCGCTCGATCCGGCAGCGACCTATACGGCGGCCATGATGGACTACCTCTCCATCGGGGGGGACGGGTACACGGTATTTACGAACGGGATCCTGATTACAACCGGGCCGTCCGATGTCGATACTCTGGCTTCATACCTGGGATCGTCGCCTCAACCGGTGAACGTGACCGTTGACGGGAGGATCCAGCGGATCAACTGAAACGGGCTCACCCGTCCGTCCCGGATCAGCCGAAGAAGATAATGGTATTCTATCCTTCTGCAGTACCGATGTGGCCCGGCAATTTTCTGATCACAAGCAGGATCTCGTCCTGCCTGATGAGGTAACCGCAGTTCACCGTATGATGTTTCCGGAAATATTCAGCAATTTCACTCTTACGGTCAATGAACTTTTGATCAAGGAGTAAAAACAGCCCTATCTCCACTACATCATCAAGAGATTCTGAATAGATCTCGTTCTGGAAGTACTGGAGAAGAACTGCATCATCACCGTACAGGGTGATAACATCCCGTGCCAGATCGAGAATAGGGACGTCGTACGTGGTAAAATTGTTGAAGAAATCCGCGACTTCCCCGAGTGGTGACTGCATCACGATAATAAGACACCCGCCCGGTGAAAGGTGGCGATACATCTTTTCAACGGTCTGCATCCAGCTCCCTTCCGAAATATAATAGAGGACATGGGAACACAGGATCAGGTCAAAATGTTCATCGCCCAGATCAATATCCATCCAACTATCGTTATAGATCTGGAAATCAGGACAACGGCGCTTAAATATTTCCGCCTGGCGGGGATTAGGCTCAACAATGGTGGTCATTTCGAACTGCTGTGCTATGGGAATCGTCAGGTGCCCGCCACCCGCCCCGATGTCCAAAAACCGCTCCCTCCGGGGGAGAGTTTCAATAACCATCCCGGTTTTTATAAGTTCGATCCCCTTTTCCGTTGAACATTTCGAGAAGAGAGAGAGCTGACGCTGGTATTCTGCATCATCTGCGGCATCAATATGAATATCAGGAGATGGCGGGTCCAATGTTAGAAATCTTCTCCGGATTACTGATTGGATATAAACCGTAAAAATGTATGCGCAACCGGGGAATACAGAAAATGTTTCTGAAGATGATCTCCTCCTGGCTATAACGGATCAACTGATAGCGGATCAACCGCCCGTCCCGGCCCCAGCGTCGTTATTGACGGGGACTCACCTGAAAGTCTTCGTTCCGGGCCCGGAGGTTTGCAGCAAAGGTGCGGGCGAGCAGCGGGTTGACTGCCTGTGGCGGGAGCCCAAGCATCGCGACTGTGTTCCGGGTGAGTTCCATCGGGTCGGATTCTCCATCGCCGGCAGATGCGAGTACAGCATCGTGGATCTTCTGGAGATAGTCAAGCGCCCGGTCCATCTGCCCGTATGCGGCTTCACCAAACCGGGGCTCGTCCCAGGCCGAAAAGAGGACGCGGATACCCCGTACTGACCGGAGGAGTCGTATCGATCGTACGGATCCTACGGCATCATCATAGACCGGGAGATCGCCGACCACCGGAATTACATCGCCGGAGAAGAGCGCCCCCTCGCCCGGCAGGAACAGCGTAATCGAACCGGCTGAATGTCCCGGTGTGTGCATTACCTCGAGCTCGTATTCACCAGTCCCGTCAGTATCGATGGTGCAGCCTCCTTCAAGTTCGTAATCGATCAGCACCGGCCCGCCAACCAGAGTGGAAAATCCCGGCACCGGGCGCTCCCGGTTCTGGCGGTCCACATCTTCTATCCACGCCCGTTCGGCCGGGTGTGCCGCCACGCTGCACCCGATGGCTTCCCGGATTGCCCGGGCTGCCCCGATGTGATCAGGATGGGAGTGGGTCAGGACGACAAGAGAGATCTCCGCAGGGTCGCGGCCGATGGACCGGATATAATCAAAAATTCGCGTTTCGCAGCCTGCTACCCCCGTGTCGATGAGGGTGATCGTCTCTCCTGCTATGAGGTACGAGTACACGAAACGATCGAGAGCGATGCCGGGCGCAACCGGGATCTGGAACGGGTGCCTGAGTGCATGTATAGCTGGAGTGACCTGCATAGGATCTCCTGTTTTTTAAGTATAGGGGGGGAGATCGTATATTTATCGCGGAAAGATCAGCCCGCTTTTATAGTGATGCAACGTCGTACCTGCCCCATCTATATATCCCTGCATTGTCCCCCCCCCCTCTTTGCCTGAGGGTGACCCCCATCATCTGATATTGTTCCGCTCTCCTTACATGCAGATAATCGAACCGACCGCACCACATCGCTTGTGCAACGCACAGTCAATATATTGAGGGGATATCTCTCTCTATATTGACCCCTTCATTTCCTGTGGAGAATTAAAAAAAGAAGTGAAAATTTCATTGTTACTCAAGGAATCGTCCAAGATTTTCCTGCATCGTATCCGGGACGTCCTTATAGATGATCTCACCGGGCAGTTTGCCAAGTCCTGTTTTCATGGCATGCCGGATGTAGGGATGATCCCGAACCGGGATCGTAGCAAAATCCTGCACGTTTTTGTTCTGGTGCAGGATGATTCGTTCGCAAAGCCGTGGGAAAAAGGGAACTGACTGTTTGAGATCCTTGAGCAAAGAAAGTGCAAATGCCTCAGCTGCCACCTGGTCCGCGCTCGCGAATACAAGGCCCGGCTTTGGACTCATGACGTATGCCCTGCCCAGACCAATCGGTCCCAGCTGGATACCGAACCGGTCAGGACCGAACGTAGCCTGTGCCCTAGTCACGACAAACAGGGTAAGCCGCAGTTTGTCTTTCAGGGCATCGCTGATCTCCACGATCTTCTCAAAGAATGTTCCCGATCCATCATCGCGCGAGGTGAGCGTGCTTCCTTTCGCAGCAGCCGTAATAATATTGTTATATGGTCCGTTTGCATGGAACTCCATCCGGCTATCCTCACGCAGCATCCCCACCATGCACTTGAAGCCCAGCGTTGCTCCTGCCTGGCTGTGGGTGCTGACCCGGGGCAGGTTGATGATATGATCGGCTTTTTTCGTCCATTCGGTGATGAAAAAACCGTGTGGCCAAGACATGGTGTTCGGCGACTGGTGACAATAAAACCCCTTGTCCCATCCCCCGTCTTCAAAGCTCACAAACCGTGAATCGTCCTTCCGGCCCATGCCCGATTGTGAATAATTCTCTTTTGTGCTCCCCCATATTATGCCCCCGGGGTGATGGAGTACATGCTCGATGCCCGACTGATCCCCGATCACGACCTTCGCACCGCGTTCCTCCAGCAGTTCTGCCACAACCCTGATCGCAAGCGGGTGCGTGGTGGAAGGATACGGGTCAGGAGAGTTTAGCGCAGGTTTCAGCAGGACCGTATCCCCCTCACCCAGCCACGCGAGATCTTCTGTTGCTGTTAAAAAAATATCCCGTATGCAGGCAGCGACCGCATCAGCATGCGGAGCGGGAACAACCCCGTTGACAAAGACCCGCGTCATGTAAAAACACTATACGGGTGCCATCCGATAAAGGCATGCATAATCAGGAATACTTTAAAACAGTGGGCCCGCTGAGATTC
>JAURZP010000395.1 GCA_030653335.1 Methanoregula sp.
ATAAACGCTAATAGACGCTATTGGAAGGCAGATCTCTTGTCTGATGGACTAAAGTGGGTGGAAAGTGAAAGAACAGCCTTTTTGGGGGTAAAAGTGATGCTCTCTAACGCCGGATATCGACGTGAATTTCAAGCATCTTCCAGGACCCCCTGTTCATACAAAATATCCAGGAGTTTTCGATCGAACAGGGGGTTATCGGAGGTAAAACGGGGCTCATTTTGGGCTTTGTTTGGAAATTTCAAGGGAACGGAGACCGTAGCGTGCCCGGATTAGAGACGTTGTTAACTGCTTAGAAAAATGGGGTTTTGGAGGGTGTGAATTAGGTGGGGATGGTGAGGTTGAACGTTTTATTTCCGGGTTCACTTGAAATTTTTCACACCAGTTCTGCTCAAGAGTTTTCAATCAAAGTGTGGTTGAAAATTTTCTGGTAAGGTCTGGTTGATCGGTACGCGACTTTCAAGCAGGGTTCGGAGGGTCGATTGAAATTTTCCGGGCAGGATCCAACCGGGATACCATCAAGGCCCCACCCGCTCCTGCTGAAACCCGGGGGCTGACCGGTCATATGAGTACGAGACGCAAATCCCGGTGGCGGCGTATGTGCTCTGGGCAATGGAGTATTACACGATGAATGCCGATGAGATCGGCACTGAACTTGTCTTTTTAAAGACCGGTGCAACAAAGCCCTATCGTTTCTACGATGAGCAGTTACGCGAGGTGCAGGAGATGATCCCCCGGGAATTTGCGATGATGAATGCTTCCTATGAGTACGGGGATTTCCCGGCCCGGCCTTCGCAGCGGGAGTGTCTGAGTTGTAAGTTTGCAGAGGTCTGTTCTGAAAGAAAGATGTAAAAAAACTGATTTTTTTTATATGAGATCCCTATTCGATAATCCCTCTCCTGCGTAATTCAAAATAACATTTTGCACAAGCCTCCACATCAGCGCCGGCATCATGACAGCCGGAAAATTCTGTCTCGAATAAGTGCTGGTGCAATTCTGTCAGCTTTGGCCATTTGCGTCTCGTACCAGAAGAATTGGGAATTTTGCAATACGAGATGATGCCAGGAGCCTTCATGGTACAGAATTTTTGTTTTTCCGCGAGATTTGTCGTCATCCTGCACCGCAGGAATTCAGTTTTTATGATTGGCAGATCGAAATCGGCATTATGTGCAATGATGGTCTTTGCCCTCTCTACATAGGCATTGAATTGCGGGAGCACTTTGTGCAGCGAGATTCCCTCAGTTTTCGCCCGCTCGGTCGTGATACCGTGAATTCGGGCAGAGTCCATCGGGATGGTGAAGTCGGTTGGATAGATGATGAAACTGTTCTGGCTTTCCCGGTTACCATTAGTATCGTAGAGCGACCAGGCCAGCTGGACAATCCGGGGCCATTTTTCTGTATCGCTAGTTTCGTAGTATTTGGGGAGGCCTGTTGTTTCGGTATCTATGAAAAGAAGCATCCATTTCATTCGGGTATAATTGTATTTGATTTTGTCGAATGATTTTTATGATATTTTTCCTGTTCCGGTTTTATCCATCATACGATATTGAGAAGTGAAAGATAGAACGGTATGATTTTCCTGACCGGTGCGAAGACAGACAGGGACGATGACAAGTACGTGACGGAACAACCGAGGAGTTGCGTTACTTGAACTCAGACGGCACATGTTGAAAAATATATTAATACTATTCAAATGAAATTTGCATTGACTATAGAGAAAATAGGAAATCATTGTAATTTGTGAATAATGATGAGACAACAAGAACAATCCGAAGCGAGGCAGAAAGCGCTGGAGAATTTTATCCTCCTGGTTTTAGGAGCGTCTAATAAGAAGATCTCGCTTCTTCATCTTGAGAAGGAAGTGTTTCTTCTCTGGAATTTCCATCCATTGGTCAAGGACTTTATTGTCTTTATCCAGCATTACCGTGGCCCATATTCCAAGGAGATTGAAGATGCGATACGGCGTCCGTTCTATCTTGAAAATTGCGGAGCTATTCATATCCCAAGAACTCCGACGACATCTGTGGTGGCAGGGTTGAGCTGACTGAAAAGGGACAGTTACAGTACCAGAAGATCTACCTGGAAGTTATCCGCAACGAACAGATGCTGCCGATCCTTGCCGGCATGAAGATGGTGCGGGAGATGTATGACGATCTCTCTATTGAGGAACTTCTCATTTTGATTTATGATACTTACCCTGAATACCGTAAGAAGTCAAATGTTGCTGACACTATCGACCGTATGAAGGCGACGTTAGCCAAGGGCTTACTGAAGCGGGGGAAGATCGATTCAGACCGATATGAGAATCTGGTGGCAGGCAATTGACGGATTATCCATCGTATCTTCTTCTTGGTCAACGTCATCGTTGAACTTATCTTCGGTTCAACTTCTGATATAGGAAATACTTTCGGGACTGTACAGAAAAAAAATGCCATCAACAGAAATCTGATGACAACTGCCAGCCAATACTTGTATACAAAAATTGATGAATATCATTTCTTGTTATCGCAGTTCGTCCCATATTTTTTAACTATTGAGTAAAAAAAAACTTCACCAGTATCTTGCTTTAAACAACATTGACCCAAAAAAAGAAACACATGGCCTCGTTTTAAGAAATCATAAAAGTTTTTTTTAAGTTCTCTTCATTAATGCTACCAAGCATCCTTATTTTAATAAGATTAAATGATTCTCTTAAATAATTAATGCGACGATTTTTTACTAAAGAATCAATAATCGCATTTTTGGTTTGGTGGACATTGATAGATAGATGGGGCATCAAAATGAAACAAACCTTCCTTGAACGGGTCCGTGAATCGCTTGCCGCTGCAATGGCAGATTACAACCAGAGTGTTATTCCTTTGTACGGACTATCCCGTACCCCAAAGACAAAAGGCATACAAAACACAAACGTCACATCACATAACAAGCGGATAAATACTCTCATCGTTGGAAAGAAGGGGGTTCATTCATGACAACACTCGACCGGGTACAAATACGTGGATACAAATCAATCGACCGGGTGGATATCAACCTCGGACAGATCAACGTCCTCATCGGCGGAAACGGGTCCGGCAAATCCAATTTCATATCCCTCTTCTCGCTTATGCAGGAGATCGTGAACCAGAAGTTCCAGCGGGCAGTCCTGAAACGGGGCAGGGCAACCACCCTGCTCCATTACGGCACAAAAACCACGACACTCGCAGGAACCCGTTTGACATTCGGCACTGCCGGGTATCTTGCCGTCTGGGAACCCACCGATGACGATACCCTCATCTTCAACCGGGAATCTGTGTTCCGAAAGACCGCTACGGAGAAACAACCCTCACTCTTCGACATAGACCCCACAGGAGCCGGTCACCAGGGCTTTTCCGAGACCCGGCTGACAGCTCCCGGCGCACTCTCGGATACAACCACCCAACAGGAGATCCTTAATTCAATCCAGGGTTGGAAAACCTATCATTTCCACGATACCAGCGAGACCGCCCCGGTCCGGATGACCAGCCGGATCA
>JAURZP010000370.1 GCA_030653335.1 Methanoregula sp.
TTTTTATCGCTTTTGATCGATCTTTTGTAACACTACCTTCGTTTGCCGCCCGAGCAATTGTTTCATTTCACCTTTGGTTGAAGAGGGGGTTGTGCAATTCTTTTTTCAGAATAAGGAAATTTAAAAAAAACCTTAATAAAACGAAATAACATGCAAAGTAATTAGTCCGATAAGCTTCAACGGATATGAACTCATGATGGATGCATTTGAGCGTTTCGGGCTGCTTATCAACGATCGGGTTGTCAGGACTCCAGTGGGAATTGCATCCATGGCCGGCATTGTCGACGCATCTTATGTACACGAACGAACCGGACATATCGGCTTTGCATTCATTGGTGGATATTCGATCGATCAAAGGACGATGGATGCGGCAAAGAGCATTGCTGCCAAAGGAGACCGCAGGGAATTCTTATACAAAGATCCAGTCGAAGAGTTGACAAAGCAGATTGCAATGATGGAAAAGAACAATGTAATAGCCGGAATCAACCTGCGTGGAAGTGCACCTGAATCATTCAGCACACTTGCCGGAGTTATTGGGGATAAGGTGGTGTATGAGATTGATGCCCATTGCCGCCAGCCTGAAATGATCGCAGCTGGATGCGGTGAATATTACTTAAAAAAACCCGATAAACTTGTAGCAGTTGTCAGGGCACTTAAAGCAAAAGGAGTCACCGTCTCTGTGAAGATCCGGGCCGGTGTGGCTGCTGATGATCGTCAGCTTGCAATAAAACTCTGGGCCGCAGGTGCAGATATCCTGCATATCGATCTTATGGACTTTGGTTCTGCAAAACTCCGGCAGATCAGGAACAGTTGTCCACTGATGCTCATTGCCAATAATTCCATAAACGGTTTTGATAAGATGAAGGATATGCTCTCACACGGGGCAGATCTGGTCTCTCTTGCCCGTCAGTCAGATATTCGTACACTCTCTGGTCTTGATGCTGCCATCACACGCTTTGCAGATGAAGAGGGATGGTACAATGCACCCAAGCAGCTCTGTCGTGGCGGCGATATCCGTGCACTCGCGTTCTGCTGCATGCCGGTAAAAGAGTGCCCCCTCATCCCGACATTGTCACGCATTGGGATAACAAAGGAAAATTACATACGAATGAAACAGGATGCGGTCAAAGGTTTGCCTCTTGAAAAAGGAAAGCAGACCTGTTTTGGCAGTCTTGCCTGGTGCTGTAAAACTTCCTCGCCCTGCATGTTCCGGGATATGACGTTAAAACAGGAAGGATTGGAAAAGAAAGAATATATGCGTCTCAAACGCGACCTCTCTGATACACTGATGTGCGGTGTTTTTCATGACATGCCTTCTGATGAAAGCAGCTGAACTGGCGCAGCTTGCCATGATGCTGGAAGTCTGCGCATTTCCAAAACCCGGAAATGTCGATCGCTGCCATGATTATCGTGATACGCGACTTGAACATTTTCTTGCATCCACCATCTTTGCACGCCCGGCACTTGATGAAGCAGAGACGGGTAAGGGACGGATCGGTGAGATCATACGGCATGCCGTCCAGCAGACCAATTGTCACTCAGGGGGAAACACCCACTTTGGTGCATTCATTCTTTTGATTCCACTGGTTTACGGTCGTTCCATAAAAGGGGCAATGAAAGCGATCGAACAAACAGATACTTCCGATGCAGTTGCATTTTACCGGGCATTCAGCTTAACAAAAGTTCACATGTGTTCTGAAGATGAACTGGATGTGAATGATCCAAAATCGCTTGCTGTGTTACGGGATCGCGAGATGACGCTTCTCGATATCATGCAGCATTCCGCTGCAAACGACATGGTGGCACGCGAGTGGGTAACCGGATTCCCATTAACCCGGCGGGGTGCAGATCTGCTCAGACAATTTGGTAATGGACGGCAGGCGATTGTCCAGATGTTCCTTACGCTGCTCGCCCAGGAACCGGATACATTTATCATTAAAAAGCACGGGATTCCTGTTGCACAGGAAATCATGAGAAAAGCCCGCGATGTGCTTGATGGAAACGAGACTCTTGAAAATTTTGACCAGGACTGCATTGATAAGAACATCAACCCAGGTTCGATTGCGGATATCACAATAGCTGCTATCTTTATCGCTCTTCTGGAGGGCTGGGAATGGGACTCTTAAAACCAGGTATCAACGAAGTTATTGCAACAACAGAGTTCAATGCTGCACCCATAGGTATCATTTTTAAAGAAGGGGTAGCCAGAATGGTTGTGTTTTCCGGCAGTCACACAGCAAAAAATATTGAAAAAAACGGCTGGCTGGTGGCAAATTTTGTTTATGATCCGGTCCTGTATGTAAAAACGGCTTTTGAAGATCCCGCCCATCACCTGTTTTTTGAAGAAACAATCAATGACAGGAAGATGCACAGGCTCAAACACACGGATGCATGGGCGGCATTTACAACGACCATAGATAAAAAAACCAATGAAGCACTGATGGTTACCTTAACGCTCGAAAAAGAGATCATTGAAGAAGTGTCTTTGCATCCGGTAAACCGAGGTTTTAACAGCATTATTGATTCAACGGTTCATGCTACGAGATATAAGATGAACCATGATCCGGAATTAAAAAAACTCATTGATTATCATGCGGGCATTGTCAGAAAGTGCGGTGGAAAGCGGGAACTTGAGGCACTGGAACTTCTATTGGGTTATATCACCTGATCTTACAAAAATATGATTTAGCAAAAGTTTTCAATTTCACAACTGCTATGATTTTATATAAATCAACAGTAAACCAGTATATTAACCCATAATCGGACAAATTCAAAGTTAAATAATCATGTTTGAGGCAACAGGATATGCGTCCTATCAGCAGGGAAAAGAAATTTATTTATGATATATTGCTTATTATCAGCATACTTGCATCCATTGGAATAACGTACGTTTCAATATCCCGTGGAATTTATGATGTATTTCCTTACTTTTACCTGATTCCGGTCGTGCTTATTGCCTATACCCGGCCAAAGATCAGCATATTTATTACCGTTTTTGTCGGGTGGCTCTATATCGGTCTTGTATATTCACTTGGTCTTCCGGACACCGGTATATTTGCCAGAGCTACCGTATGGTTTTTTATTTTTGTATCTATTGGAATACTCATCTCAACATATTCACGGGAATACCGCAAAGAAGGAGACAGGAGTTGCGGATCGTTTTTCAACTCGCAGGCAGGGGCTTTTAGTTATGACCGGGATAGCCTGTATATCAAGGATCCGAACCTGAAATTTTCACAGTTAATCGGCTTTGACAGAAATGAGTTGCTGTTTAAGACGCTGCCTGAGATCATCACCGATACTAAAGAGCGGGAGTTGTTTCTTTCAAAGGTTAAGGATAAGCAAAGAATTGGAGATATTGAGATAAGATTAACCTGTGCCGACGGAAATAAACGCTGGGCACTGGTATCTGCCACTGACTGCGCTGAACCGGCAATTTACTGTACGGTTGTTGATATCACTGATCAGAAGCTGGCACAGGATTCGCTTATCATTGCAAACCGGAAACTTAACCTGCTCAACAATGTTACACGACACGATATCCTCAACCAGCTCACTGCGCTTATCGGGTATCTCGAACTCTCAAAAGATGACATAAAAGATCCATTATTATTAAAGTATGTTAACAAGGAAGAAATTGCAGCAAATGCCATCAGACACCAGATCCTTTTCACACGCGACTACCAGAATATCGGGGTTCATTCTCCCCAATGGCAGAATATTGCTGAAGCAATCTCACTTGCACTGGCAACTCTTGATATTCATCATATCCGTCTGACTGTGCGCCTTGCACCTGTTGAAGTCTATGCAGATCCCTTACTTGAAAAAGTATTTTACAATCTGATTGAGAACTCCATTCGCCATGGAGAACGGGTGACTGAAATAGAGATCCTGTCAGAGCCATTTAACGAAGGCATTGACATCATCATCAAAGACAATGGTGCAGGAATTCCTGATAATGCCAAAGAGCGGATTTTCAAGCGGGAATATTTCAAACATACCGGTCTTGGCCTGTTTTTAACCCGGGAAATACTTGCGATCACCAACCTGACCATCACAGAAAACGGAATCTTTGGAAAAGGCGCCCGGTTTGTTATCCGAGCGCCTTTGGGAACATATCGTTTCAATTCAGGAAATGCTTCCGGGGAATAGATTTTATTATTATTTTTTAGTGAGATCCGGATGGAATTCCGGATTTTTCATGCGTTTTTTTAAATCTCATCAATAGTATCCCATTTCCCGCTTGTGTTCTACACGGCAGTGGTGCAAAAATAAACCGAAATACTCTTCTATTGCACCACTAAACGATTCTGTATGGTGCGGTATTCTGTCACTATGGACGATTCACTTGCAAAAAGCATTGACAAATCGTGTGAGAAGCGTAATATTTCCCGATCCGAATTCATAACTGAGGCATGCACCACGCAACTCACCAAAAGTACGGGAGTTGGCAGGATTGGTGCAACGACCCTGCCCTCTTCGGGTCCGGTCTTTGGACCTGAAGATCATAATATGCCGGATTACGATGAAATGGTAAGGAAATTTGCCATTGAAGTACCCGAATATTTCAATTTTGGTTTCGATGTGATTGATGCGTGGGCAAACAAGGACCGGAACAAACTTGCCATGCTCTGGGTTGACCAGGAAGGTAAGGAAAAGGCTTTTACATTCTGGGATCTGATGCGGCTCTCGAACCAGATCGTAAACATTATGATCAAGTATGGCGTGAGTAAAGGAGACCGCGTACTGATCATGCTGCCACGGGTTCCTGAATGGTGGACATTTACTCTTGGCCTTATCAAGCGTGGTGCAGTGTACTGTCCCGCTCCTACAATGCTCACGCCAAAAGATCTGAAATACCGGATCAATATTGCCGATATTAAAATGGTCATTACAATGGAAGAGCAGGCTGACAAGTTTGAAGCGATCCAAAAGGATTGTCCGTCTCTTTCCTGTAAGGTTTTGATCGATGGCAAACGCAATGGCTGGATCAATTACTTAACCGAACTTGATTACCCTGCCCCGGTGTCAGCAAAAATTGTCAATCTTCCCAGTATGAAAAAGACACGAAGTACCGATCCGCTTGTTATCTTTTTTACTTCCGGCACAACCGGTGAGCCAAAGATGGTGGTGCACGACCAGAGTTATCCGCTGGGACACATTGTCACTGCCCGGTTCTGGCATGATCTGCGCAATAACGATCTTCACTTTACGCTTTCTGATACCGGATGGGCAAAGAGTGCATGGGGAAAATTCTATGGCCAGTGGATCGAAGGTTCGGCAATCTTTGTGTATGACATAAGAAGCCGGTTCAATGCAACCGAGATCCTCCCGCTCATAGAAAAATATGGCATCACAACCTTCTGCTGCCCGCCAACAATCTACCGTATGCTGATATTAGCTGATCTCGATAAGTTCGATTTTTCAGAGCTCCGTCACTGTGTCAGCGCAGGAGAACCGTTAAACCCGGAAGTTATCAAGGCCTGGAAGGATGCAACCGGTATGACCATTTACGAAGGATATGGCCAGACCGAGACGGTGCTCTGCGTAGGTACATTCCCCGGAATGGCTCCCAAATTCGGTTCGATGGGAAAACCCTCACCGGGATGGCATGTTGAACTTCATGATGACAACGGAAAACCCGTTCCACTTCATGAAGAAGGCAGGATGGCAATCAAGATCGATCCCTACCCGGTTGGATTGTTTAAGGAATACCTCAACAATCCTGAAGAGAATAAAAAATCATTTGTTAACGGTTATTACTATACCGGTGATAAAGCCTACAAAGACGAAGACGGTTATCTCTGGTTTATCGGCCGGGATGATGATGTGATCAAATCATCCGGTTACCGGATTGGACCCTTTGAAGTCGAGAGTGCGCTATTAGAGCACCCTTCAGTACAGGAGGCAGCGGTTGTCGGGTCTCCGGATGATATCAGGGGTCTCATCGTTAAGGCATTTGTTATCTTAAAACCCGGATTCTCGCCCTCTGAAACACTGGTTAAAGAGATTCAAAACCATGTCAAGAAGGTCACTGCTCCGTATAAATATCCCCGCGTAATTGAATTTGTGGATTCTTTACCAAAGACAATATCCGGAAAGATCCGGAGAAAAGAGCTCCGCGAACAGGAATTGAAAAAAGCATCGAATGAGAATAGTGCCCCAAAAAAGGCATAA
>JAURZP010000415.1 GCA_030653335.1 Methanoregula sp.
ACCATGAACTCTTCGATTAAGTTCCGTGCCATATTCTTCTTCTGGACAATAAGATCTTTTACCTTACCATCCTTAACGACCGGCTCGGCTTCTATAGTCTCGAGTTCCAGCGCACCCTTTTCAGCACGGAATTTTTTTAACCGCAGTGCAGTCTCGTGCTGCAACCGCACCTGTGCTTCAAGCCCGTTAACATCCCGGACGGTTTGAGGAATCGGCCCTGATCCTTCCAGCCAGTCCCCGACTTCTTCGTAGATGAGTTTGGCCTTGTTTGAAACGATCGCCCGGTAGAGATTGCCGTTCCGGACACTGCCGTCTGCAAGTACCGTGTACTCAATGATCACAGCCCTGCAATCCTGGCCCGGCAGGAGCGAGGAGATGCCCTTTGAGAGCCTGTCCGGTAGCATCGGGTAGGTGACAATTCCCGTATAGACTGAACTGCCGTTGTAGGCTGCATACTGGTCAGCCTGCGAGTGCTTGGGAACATAATGATCTACATCGGCAATCGCAATCCAGACATTGATCTCATTATCCGGTCCCTGTTCGCAATACTCCATCTGGTCGAGATCTTCAGAATCGTGGTTATCGATCGATGACCACAACAGGGAACGGAGATCCTGCCCGTTCTTTTTGATGGCTTCTGAAGTATCCGTATGTATCGCATTCACTTCACGGATAACGGCTTTTGGAAATTCGGGTTTGAAGCCGTATTTCTGCATGGCAAAAAAAGAGATGGCCTTAAGGTCAATGGGGTGGTTTTTCATTGGCAACTGTTTTTTGGTTTGGCGGCAGGGTAGATAAAATAGTGAGTGCGCCGGTTGAAATGGATCGTCGGCAGGCATGATCATATTTTTATTCTGTGTTCAGTAGACGGAGAACCTGAACGATATTTTTTTAATCCTGTCATGATTGCATGTATCCCTCAACATGTCGTGCCGTATGACTCCGGGGGTTACACCCGTATTGAAACAGGAACTGTTGTTGTCTGTGTATGACTGTGAGACCCCCTTCACTTTGACTTACCGGCAACTCTAAAATTAAAACGAGATCAAGTTTTTCCCATCTCTTTTTATACCGCCTGCACAGATCACTCACTATGTCACCAAGACAATCCACTCCCAAAGACAAGCGGGCTGCAGCCCCTCTGGAAAAAGCAGGCCCGGGTCAGGATCGCGATCGCCAGCTCGAAGATGCCCGGCATCACCCCATCGCCCGGCCACTCCCTCATCCTGAGCATAAGCCGATAAAAAAGCCCGTGCTCCCAAAAAAGCACACGCCACATTCCCATCCTCATGGCGATGAGCTGCCCTCCCATACGAACCAGCCAGGCCCTATCAAGCCGGCAAAGAAGATCACCCGGACCGGGGCAAAGAAGTAATCTTTTTTTCATCCATATCTCTTCTTATCCTGGGAATTCCTAAAATGGCTCTCTCCTCCCGCAATTCAAATGGTTTATTCCCCTTCCCAACGCGTAAAAAAAGACCCTGCTTCATAACCTGAACGCGCTTCCCTGGCAGTGATGAATCTTCAAATCCCCATACGATCGTTTATCCCGTCAGCGTGACAATCGATACGAACAGCGAGCCTCACCTATGTCTGCCCTACAGTTTTTTCCCATATCTTCAGAACTTCTTGCCCTTGCCTGTGAAACGATCAACCGGCGCGTTGGCCAGCTGCCGATCATAAGGGACGGGTGCTCAGTTACACAGGACCTTATTGGTGTCACCATGGAATGCCTCAATGCAGAGTTCTCAAAAACGCTTGCCGTCACCACAAAACAAGCTCCTGAAAACAGTGCGACAGAAGGACTCAACCGGTGTCTGGAGCAGCGCCTGAACCTTACCCGGAGTGATCCCTGCGCTGCCGTGATCACCACTGTGCTCTGTAGTGCAGGAATCGCTGAGAACACCGAAGTTCCCGACAGTGTATCACACGCGCGGACCAAGGGAGTCCGGCTGCTGCCCCCATGGACCTGGCATATAGCATCGGTGCCCACACCATCCCTTTCCGCTCCCGGGGCTGAAACAGAGAGCGGCACTCCTCCTGCACAGTGGATGAATCTTTGCCCGGTCTGCCGGACCGGTATCTTAAACCGGGTTTTCGGAAAGCAGTTGTATGGCATTGCTCATACCGATTATTATGTTGAATGCACCCATTGCGGAGCAAAATTCGTACCGGAGAAAGATCTGTTCTGCTTAGTATCCATAGCCACGATCCGCGATCCCATCTGGAAACACCACTTAAACAAGTCTTTTTCGCCTGAATCGTGGATGGAGATTGCGCGCGCAAGTGGCACAGGCACAGCAAAGCGCATAAGCCCGCCCCACTCTCACCGCTCCGCTTCCATAACCCCGTTCAGTACCCCGCATATTTCGTCTCCCCGCCAATCCGTTGTATCTGTAGTTCTGAAAACCGGCACACTTCAGCCCATGAAAGACGGTTCTTTAGGAGTTCCGGTGCTTGATAAGATCCTGTATTTCAAACCGGTACGGCTGATCTTTTCCGGGGGATTGAAAGAGGATGTCTTTGAAAAAGAACAGAAGTGCTTAAAAGATATCATAAATACTCCTGTCTACTCCCACCTGAAAGCAAAAACTGAGGAGAAGTATGCAAACTACCTTTTGCTTCGCGTTGGGCTCTTTTTATGGGAGAGGAAGGAGAAGCACGATCCCTTCTACCGTGAATTTCTCAATCCCTGGGGTGACGAGAAGTATGGCACGTTTATGGTAGAAGACAGCGCCATGTCTGGCAGAAAGGGGGTTTACCTTGTGGTTGCCGAAGGTAAAGCCTGTCACGCAGGTTCCAGCCCGGAATCATTCAAAAAGACCCTGACAGTTGAATTCAGCCGGATCACCGCTGGAGATTGTTACCTTGACCGGGACGGCACCCGATGCAGGATCAATGCGCTGCTGTGCAT
>JAURZP010000416.1 GCA_030653335.1 Methanoregula sp.
AGATCCCCGAGTTTGGCAAAATCTGCAGCTTTATTGAAATGCTTATCCGCACGAGCCTGCATGAGTGAAATGGTACTGGTGATCTGATTACTGTTGTGATTCGGTAACTATCTGGCTCTCCACCAGTCTTAAAAAAAATTTCAGGATCATATGATAATTGGTTCCATCAGCCGTGATATCACCGAACTAAAAAAAGCAGAAGATGTACTGCAGCTATAGAAGCCCTGTTCGGACAGGTTGTATTCAGAAACGATATGCTCCCTTGTGCAGATGCATTATCCGGCCCGCTGCTCGTCAAAGTTTTTTACAATTTTATTGTATAATGCGGCACGATACAGCGTGAACATAACGACTATGAAGTTATCAGTTCTGGAATACGGTGAAGAAAAAATTTTCGTGTGAGAAGATGACAGCACAGGTATTCCGGCTGAAGATAAAGAACGTATCTTTGAGCGGGATAATGGGAAGAACCCAGTACATTCTTTAGCACTTTCCCGCGGGATTATTTCAATCACCGGCATCACGATCTATGAGAGCGGTGAACCGGGCAAGGGGATCCGGTATGGATTGTGGTACCGAAAGATATGTGGCGTATCGCGGGCAATATTACATAATGACAGGCGCAATCCGTGTTCTCTATGTCGATGACGAACCCTCCCTCCTCGATCTCGGTAAGCTGTTATTAGAAGAATCCGGAGATTTCAAAGTAACGACATGTCTGAGCGCACCCGAAGGGATCCGGTTGCTTGAACAGCAAAAATTTGATGTAATCCTCTCCGATTACAAGATGCCCGGCATGAATGGAATTGAGTTCTTTGTCGAGGTGCGGTCACGCTTCAGGCCCATTCCATTCATCCTTTTTGTAGGGATGGGCAGGGAAGATATTGTCATTATGGCCTTAAATAACGGGGCGGATTTTTATCTCCAGAAAGATGGCGAACCGGACTTGCAGTTTGCAGAACTTGCAAACAAGATCAAGTCAGTCGTATTACAAAGCAGAGCGGATGATGCGCTCCGTATGAGCGAAGAGAAATACCGGCACATCATCGAATACTCAAATGAAGCAATTGTCGTGGCACAGGACGGTATGCTGAAGTCGGTCAATCATCGGGCGGTCGATTTCACCGGATATTTAAAACAGGAACTTCTGTCCATGTCATTTTCTACAATTATCCACCCTGATGACCGTGCAATGGTAATGGAACGGTACCAGAAACGGATGAGGGGCGAGGATGCCCCCTCCCGCTACACCTTCCGGATAAGTAAAAAGGATGGAAGCACCAGATGGGGTGAACTCAGCATTGCTGCAATAGACTGGGGTGGACGCCCAGCTACGCTGAATTTCATAACTGACATCACCGAGCGTAAGAAGGCAGAAGATGCACTGCGGGAGAGAGAGGAGCGGTACAAAAACATCTCCAAAGCGACAACGGATTTCGTATTTTCCTGCATAAAACCGGAGGGAGGCACCTATTCCATTGACTGGATCGCTGGTGCCGTTGAACGAATAACGGGATACACAATCAGTGAGATGCTTGCCATGGGGTGCTGGCGGCATCTGGTCCATCCTGAGGACATTACGGTTTTTGACGAAAATATTATCAATCTCCCCGTGGGCACATCCAGTGCCTGCATACTCCGCATCCGAACAAAAAGCGGGATGATACGATGGCTTTCCGTCAACACAACACAAGTGCCTGATAAGGATTCCTCGTCAGTCAGCCATCTTTTTGGAGGTTGCCGCGATATCACCGACCACAAGCATGCGGGAGATGCACTTGCAGAGAGTGAAGAGCGCTTCCGCATGCTGCTCCAGAATATCCCGTTAGTATCGATTCAGGGCTACAGCATAGATGGCACTACGCAGTACTGGGACAAAGCATCCGAACATCTCTATGGATATACTGCCAAAGAAGCAATCGGGAAGAATCTTGTCGATCTTATCATCCCTAAAGAGATGCAAGAAGATGTCAGGAAAGCCTGCAAGTATATGGCAGAGAGTGGACAACCAATCCCGGCGTCAGAACTGTCCCTCATGAGAAAGGATGGATCCCGCGTAACGGTGTTTTCGAGTCATGCCATACTAAAAAAGGCCGGGGGTGAAATCGAGCTGTTCTGCATAGACATTGATCTTACCGAGCGCAAACGGGTGGAACATGCGCTGCAGGAAGCCAATAAAAAACTCACGATGCTCAACCAAATCACACGGCATGATATTCTCAACCAGATTATGGGATTGCAAACATACCTTGAACTATCCAAAGAAGATGTAAAAGATCCTGTTTTTATGGGCTACATTCTGAAAGAAGAACAAGCCGTAGAAGTCATCCGGTTGCAGATTGAGTTTACCCAAACCTATCAGGATATCGGGATGCAGGCACCAAACTGGCATAAACTTTCAGACATCATCTGCTCTGTTGTAAAACAACTCAAAACCCCGGGTGTTGAGATCAATGTCGATGTAGCCGGAGCAGAGATTTTTGCAGATCCCTTAATTGAGAATGTCTTTTACAACCTGATGGAAAATTCTCTTCGTTTTGGTGAACACGTGACACGCATGTATTTTTCTTATATGGAAACAGAGAACGGGTTACTCCTCACTTATGGAGATAATGGTGTGGGAATTACAAAAGAGGATAAGAAAAAACTTTTCCATAAAGGGTTTGGCAAACATACGGGTCTTGGTCTGTTCCTCTCAAAGGAGATCCTCTCGATCACCGGTATCATCATTACTGAGAATGGTGAACCTGACAAAGGAGCAAGGTTCGAAATGATGGTGCCAAAAGGCGCGTACCGGCTTACATGATTCATCACAGTGGCCCGAAATTTTTGTTTGTTTTCAAATATGAAAAAAAAAACAGATGATTGCTGAATGGAAACAGAATTATTTCCCGCCAGACACGATCTTC
>JAURZP010000417.1 GCA_030653335.1 Methanoregula sp.
GAATCGCATCTAAAACGTGAATTGATACAAAAAAAGATGTAACCCGCATAAATCCATACACCACAAGCATGGCTGCAGCAAGCATGATCGCCCGGTTGTTGATCGCATCCACAAACCGCATCTTGTATTCCGGATCCTTCATTGCCTTTACCACCGGGTGGACAAGAAAGAGACCGAACGGCACAAACGGCAGGAGCCAGAAAAAGCCCGGCTCTGATATTGCAAAGACCGCAATGATGCAGAATGCGCAGGTCATGAACGCAATAGTTAAGAAAAATGCCGCCCGTTCCCCGATAATCACAACGGTATTTTTCCGCTCGGTCCGGTCTTTCTCCAGATCCCGGATTTCATTACCCAGTTCTCCCACTGCTCCGAAAATCCCGAGCAGAATGACATACACAATTCCGGTAAGATCCAGCGGATGGTACAGCACGTACCCGAGCAACCCATAGAGCGCCGGGAACAGGGCATGATAAACCAGATCCAGCCCGGCGATATTTTTAACTTCAATCCAGAACGAATAGGTGATAAAAACGAACAGGACTATGAGTTCTATCCCGAGGAGGGACGATGGCAGGAGTGCCATGCAGATGAGAGAAATTGCCAGCAGAACTGCACTGACAATTTTGGCAGTCCGGCAGGTCATGGAACCATCGGCGAGCGGGTTTCTGGGTTTTGCAGAACGGGCATCGAGTGCCATGTCAGAGATATCGTTGATGACAAACCCAAATGCCGAGGATGCTGCAATGAAGATAAGGAAGAGTGGGAAGGAGAGATCGAACCGGCCCGCAGCAAGAAGCGCACCAAAAATACCGGCAATCACAAAGAGGATGCCATATGCTTCAAATCGTATGAGTCGTTTCAATGGGTGATAGATACAGATCTCTCCTTGATTGTGCTAAATGCTGATAATGATGTGGATTGGATAGAATTTATTGATTCTTAATGAACAAAAAAACCTCCTGCAAATATCTCCTCGATCTCGTTCACTACTCCAAAGGCGATGTGAAGGTTGAAGCCCGGGAATTATCTGAACAAATCAAAATGCGAATGGAGATAGGAGTAACTGAAATTCCGGACGAACTCATCCGGAAGGCAGAGATCATCGTAATGCAGTACGGTTAAGGATCATCCCCTATCGATTTGATTTTATCAAAAATTCTCTGTGCAGTAGGTTTTGGCAGTTTGCCTAAATCCTTTATA
>JAURZP010000419.1 GCA_030653335.1 Methanoregula sp.
TCGGCGGTTTCGAGCGGCAGATCTTCGTAACGGATGTATTCCTTCCGCTGCAATTCTTCGAAGTTATCTTTGTTGGCAATGATGTCCTTGAAAACCCCGATCTCCCATATTTTCTTTCCAAGGAACTGTTCGTGCGAGTACCCAAGCAAGTCGATTAAAAATGGATTCACATCGACAATCTTCCCTGTGTCGGCATCGAGGATGATAATGCCGTCATGTGTCGTCACAAAAAGCCGATGATACCGGACCTCAGAAGCAATTTGCGCTTCCTCCGCAAGTTTGCGCCCGGTGATGTCCCGGATGTTGCACTGGATGACCTTTTTATTGTCCACCATGTAGACATTGCTGACGAACTCCACGTCTATATGCCGCCCATCGGCGGTTTCGAGCGGCAGATCTTCGTAACGGATGTATTCCTTCCGCTGCAATTCTTCGAAGTTATCTTTGTTGGCAACGATGTCCTTGAAAATCCCGATCTCCCATATTTTCTTTCCAAGAAATTGTTCATGCGAAAACCCGAGTAAATCGATCAAAAATGGATTTACCTCAACGATCTGCCCGGTCCCGGCATCGAGGATGAGAATGCCATCCTGTGCCGTCTCAAAGAGCCGGCGGTACCTGGTCTCTGTAGCATTCAGCGTCTCGTTGGTCTTACGGAGTTCGCGTGTCCGTTCCTCTACGCGTTTCTCAAGGTCCTGGTTGAGTGCCAGG
This sequence comes from Methanoregula sp., assembly GCA_030653335.1. Taxonomy (GTDB): domain Archaea; phylum Halobacteriota; class Methanomicrobia; order Methanomicrobiales; family Methanospirillaceae; genus Methanoregula. The sequence goes on from JAURZP010000419.1 coordinate 712, forward strand.
ATCGTGTCCTCTTTTTCTGCGATCTCCGAATACTGCTGCCTGAGTTCCTCTTCAGAAACAGCGAGCAGCTCGTAGGAGACCCGGTATTTCTCTTCACTTTTGTGCAATGCCTCTTCTGCTTTTTTACGTTCTTCTTCGGATTGATCAATTGCATCCCCAATTTCGCGGGATAGATAGGTAACTACCACGTACACGATCAGCAGGGAGAGAATGCCCGTCACTGCAGATGAGAGAACTATGCTGCTATCCGCAGGTCCTGACATAACGGCGTTGATCCAATTCACGATTAAAACAAGGAGGAGGATGACCGGCAACAGCCCCCGGAGGAGTCTCGCACGAGTCGATGCGCCGGTTACGCTGGAAAGGGGCCAGCTCTCAGGACCCGCGGCTGCGTTCAGTCCTACACCCAATACCCCTAGTGCAACCGCTGTGGTAAGTGCAACCGGTATAACGGTTCCGCCATAGAGCAGCGGGGCACCATACCAATATCCGATGATCATCACCCCGCCAACCATCGCTATCACCGTGCCCAGAAGTGCACTGAGATCTCTCTTTCTGAACAGAAGCAACAGGAGTGCAGTACATCCCAACAGGATACAGATTGCTGTAACAGGGGACATGCGTCCGACATGAACTGCGCCGATCGTACCTTGTGTGGTGAGAAGAAGATAATCTATCTTCAGGTCAATGCCTGTCGCAATTCCGATAAGCGTTAAACCTGCAATAAGGATGCAAAAAAACGAAACTCCTGCAATGGCCATGCGGACGGTACGGTTCTCCGGCCATGCGATCCCGGAAAAAAGAGCACAACCGAGCAGGATAACGATGAGAGCGGTGTTAGGTGCCATGGGGATATAATCCAGTCGCACCCCTGCGAGGACATGCAAGCCAAAAGCCCATCCTGCGAGACCCATCCCCCCGATGCAAATTGAAACCGCACCACAGACAAGGGCAACCCGGTCGAAGACGGTTCCGGTACTGATATTCAAATTCATATCACGCCCTCCGTATAGACGTTACTGACGAACTCAACGGCTATACCTCCTGTTCTGTCTGGTATGGCAGAGCGGTTCGTTGGAGAGCCCGACCGGTCCATGTCGGGCATCCTTTAGCGGTATTCTCTCTCAAAGAGCAAAGGGTCTGGCAATCAGGAGTAGTGCCGGACCGATTCATTGCTTGTATCCTCATTGGCACCTTCAGTGTTCGGAACAGATGCACAAAATTAGACCTATAGAAGAGTATGTGATGGCGGTTGTCTGTTTCCGCTTTCCAGTCTGCTCCTTTTTCCAGCATGATTGCCATACCAATTTTCCCTCTTGACCAACTGGGATGCAGAGCAGAGGCTCCTGTTCCTTCGTTTTTCAGTCCGGCGGAACAGGATTGGAGAAACCGGGGGTGTTTTGCTGTTATTGAATGGTGAACGGATTGCTCGCATTATCGTTGAATATGCAACGATCATCCATCCTTATTCCATTTTATAAATAACTATTCATGAAAAAACCTATATGGTTTCATTATTTTGCTGAACCTTGAGTAAATAAATATCTGAAAAAATTTCAGGGGATTCTGCAATAGGAATTGTTCACGTTCATATCCAATCAACGCTTGATCCGGCATCTCACGGGAAGTATGTGTGATAGGAAAAATCCTCGCGGAACCCCGGCAAGGGGCCACGTAACCATAGCAACCATATTCCTTCCCGTCACATTATTCAAAAGAAAAGAGGAGGACCATGAAACAACCTGACCTCGCAACTGAAATCGACATGTTCGGACGGATGACGATTGCCCTTGAGGAGATTGAGGCGTGCCGGGAATTTGTCGCCATCATACCTGAAGTCAGGACGAACATGGTATTTGCAA
>JAURZP010000421.1 GCA_030653335.1 Methanoregula sp.
ATACAATCAGAGGGTGAATACGGAGGTGCCTGTTCGTTCTTAACAGCGAACAGTATGACAATGTGCGTGGGATGGTCAATTCGGAAGCGGCGAAAAAGAAGTGGATGTTTAGCCAGAAGTTGTGAACATCTGATGAGGGGGGTTTAATAATCCGTACCATTTTCCAATTGTCAGAAATATCCATCTCTACCGGATTCAGGAACGTTGAGAAAATAGTTTCCGTTGTCGGGGCACGCCAGCAGGCTATGGGGTGCGCCCCCGTGACAGTTCATTTTTTCAGCCATTCCTCTCGTGAAATGCCAGCCTGCCGGATGATCCGAACTATAAGATCGACAGAAATATCTTCCGTATGCGGATTTGGGATAGTAAGTACCAGTCCCCCTTTAATCATGTAAGGATGGTTCCCACCCTGATAAGGACCCTCAAACCCTGATTCCATTAGTTTATGGACTAATTTATTCCAGGATATTGGTGTTATCTTATGCAACGACTCCGCTCTCCATCTTCACCACATCATCGATGGTACAATTATCGATCGGGGGAATCGGGAACCCTCGTTTGAGCCGGATAATGATCCAGCCTTCGAGGACGTCAACGAGATTTTTCCGGCAGTCTTCCAATGTCGGACCGGTTGCCCATACCCCGGTCAGTTCCGGCACCTCCCCGTAATAGGGATTCATGTCTTCAATAATCTCGTACCGTGCATGAGAAAGGGCTTTTTTTAATATACTCAAGAATCATATCTTCTCATCCTTAAAGGGGAATATCCTGATCATGTAGTGATTAGGTACATCTCCACAAATACATTCCGGTATTGTCTCTCGTATTCAGGAGTTGACGGAATCGTTTATCATTTGTCATGAAAACAGACATGATGCCGATGGGCCACAAGCATACAAAATGAAAAAGTGACCCCATTTTCATATTAAATTTTGAAATATTCGGACGACAGAGCAGACAAATCCTGAACTCGGGTTCAATTAGGGAATATTGAGTAATCAAGTTTTTTTGCAAGGTCGCGAACTTTTTTGGGAACCTCAGTAATCTCCCGTTCATCACGTATCCGGAATGCATACACCTTACTGAACTTAATGAGAATGTCGTGCGGAGAGAATTGAGTTAGAAGTCCAGCAGATTTGAGACGGTTCAGAATCTTACAATAGATGTACAAACTGATGAATGAAACGAACAAATGCCCGAAAACAGCTTCCGTATCATGAAGATGCACCTTATCAGCTATTAGTTCTTTCTTGAACGTATCAAAAAACTTTTCTACCATATCCCGGGATTTGTAGAGTTCGTACACCTCCCGCTCTGGTAAGTTTACAGTTGTGAGAAATAGAATCCGTCCGACTTTCTTCAGATCCTCAGTTAGTTCCAATCTGGTGATCTGACTCTTCTCAAATCGAGAATAGAGTGTTTTCTTCTCATCGAGAGCAAGATCCTCATCTTCGAAGAGATAGAGCATGAAGTTATCAATTGCGTGTTTGCCGGAATGAACCAACCGTTTATGGTATTGGAAGTGCCCGGTAAGGTGAATCCGGGTCGCATAGTGAATGCTATCACGTTTGAGTGGGATA
>JAURZP010000426.1 GCA_030653335.1 Methanoregula sp.
GGGATGATCTCGCACCCGTTGAACTTCTCATGCTCAAAATCCTTTAAGGTGATTTTACCCTCGGAGATAAGCACCTGCACCCGTGGCAGCGCTTCGTTAAGTGCATCATGAAGGGTATGGATAGTGGCACAGACCAGCTGCCGTTCAGTCTCTTCCCACGGTTGCGTGATATTGGAGTACAGGCACCTGCCGCCACAGAAATCGTAAATCCTGCATTCCATGCACTCCCCGCTTACACCAATGCGATCGAGATCCAGCGGATGTGACCATGAGATATTTCCCACGTAATACCTGGACATACCGACCATGATGGGGCAGGGACTGATATTTCCATCCGTCATGATGCTATAGTTGGCATACCCGGACCCGCACCGGAGCCGGCTGGTTTTTCCTAAGAGCAGGTCTTCCATGGGATCTACGAAGGGATACCATCGCAGTACTTCTCCGGATTTTTCCATATGATCCACCCAGAACCGGACAAGTGATCGAATCCCTGGATTGTAACTCCCGTCTGCCCATTCTTTGAAATGGCGTAAGGAAAAGTCACCGGCAAAATTGGCATCGATCTGCCAGTGGATGGAAGAGAACGCATAGTCCGGGTTATCTGCAAGATACCGGACCGCATCCACGATATCGGTCGTTTCCGTGACCGTCATCCGGGCAATAAGTTCACCGTTATACCCGTTTGCCCGGATCGTACGCACATTGCGCATAACCCGGTCATAGACCCCCCCGCCACGGTTGGCATCGGTGAGATCCTTTCTCCCGTCAATTGAGACAAGAATGGTGGTGAACCGGTTGACGATCTCCGGTAAAATCCGGTCCAGCAGGAGCCCGTTTGTCTGTATCATGAACCGTTTCACGGGGGCTTTTTGCACGATCTGCTCGATCAGGTCTGCCCGCAACAGAGGTTCGCCGCCATAGAATGTCAGCGTGATTGCGGGATCTTTTTTTAAGAATTCATAGAGCAGGTTCAGATCGAATTGCAGGTCAACAGGCACGTTTTCATCAATGATCAGGGCACGTTCGCCCTCGCTCTCTTCCAGATTCTCAAAGGCCTTGGCCCGGCAGTATTTACAACAGAGGTTGCAGCGATCCGTAAGGATGAGGTGGAAGTACATTCAAATATCCTGTTTTATGGTACCTTTATGACAATATAATGCCGTGCCGGTTGGGTTTTACCAGCCTTTTACGGGTGCAGGAAAGAATCGTTACTAAAACAACAACAATCCTCGCCGTTTTTCGATCGTTTATTCCGCATTTTCAGGAAACCTGCCCCCCTCTTTCCTGAACCGCGCCGTATGGCTCCGTAAAACGAATGGGGTACCGACCCTGCGGAATCCGGCCGATGCTGCCATCGCAAGGGTTGTTTCAAACTCATCCATGGGAATCTCATGCTTCGGCTCAGCGATGAGAAACGTCCCCCCCGGTGCCATGAGGGAAAAAACTTCCCGCATGAGCCGGGCTGCATCGGGAACTTCATGGACTACACAGAATCCAAATGCAACATCAATACGCCCCGGATATTCAAGCCCCAGTGATTGCGGTTCAGCCTTGTGGAGACGGATGCGGGCACAAAGTCCTTGCCGTGCGGCTTTTTCTTTTAGGATCTCCAGCATCCCCTCCTGGAGATCCACTGCGATCACCAGCCCTTTTTCTCCGACACGCCGCGCAATGGGCAGGGTAAAGAGGCCCGGCCCGCACCCGATATCAAGGACGGTATCGCCCGGGCGGACATACTGGCTGACAACCCGGCCCGGCTGGTACTTGAGCCGTCGCCACCACCCGTCAAGATAACTGGCACGGGATACCGGAAAGACTTCATGATTGCCGCTCATTGCATCATCTCCGGCGTTCACAGGTCCGTGTACTCCAGATGGAGACCCACACCGGTTTCCTGAAGTGGGACAACCTGTGCCAGGGCAACTTTTGCCGCGAGTGCAGTACAATGGCAGGCATGGAGTGCGGTGAGGTTCTGGTCTTTTAAGTATGCCAGCGTCCCTTCAAGCTGCGGACCGGCCGAGCGGAGGTGCAGGCCCCCGATGATATCGTGCACGCGGCTCTCCCCACAAACCTTCTTTGCATGTTCTATGGTGTTGCAGATCCCTGCATGGGCGCATCCCGTGATAACGACAAGCCCCTCGCGGCTCCGGAACGCAATGGAGGTGTCATCAAGGATCCGATCCTCCTGCACGCTCCCGTCCGGCATCACGATACACCGTGGCCCGGGCTGGGTTATCTCAAAGGGATACTTCCGTTCTATCTCGCCAAGGTAGAAGAGGTTGGGTGAAAGACCGACCGGCCCTGCTGATAGTTCGAGTGGCATGATCCGCTGCACCTCATCTGCAGTGAGAACAGATCCTATGTCGCCAAGGGGCGGTTTGGGGCGGGGGAAAAAACAGCGGGGGTGTGCGATGAGCCGGGGGAGCCGGTGAGGAGTGTTTTCAATTATCGCCTCCATGAAGAGATGGATGATGTGCCAGAGCCCCCCGGTGTGGTCGAAGTGGCCATGGGAGAGGATGATATAATCGAGATCAAAAAGATCGATCTTCATCTTCTGCGCATTTTTCACTATGGCGTCAGAGTAACCTGTATCGAACAGCACCCGCTTCCCCTCATCCTCGATGTACGCGGAAAAGCCGTGCTCCGCACTAAACATCCGATCGAAGAGCGCGGTATTATCCACGAGAATAGTAACATTCATTCAGGAATCTCCGTTGCTTGTCTTTTCCGGTAAGATTGCATAAAAAACCCCGCGTGTCCCCCGCTGCGAGGTGACCTCACCACCCCGTTCGAGCACTCCGAGAATCTTTGCCACTTCGCCACCGCTCAGGCCGGTGGTCCGGACAAGGTCTTCTACCGTGGATGGCCTCCGGCAGAGCGTTGCCCGAATCAGGTCTGTGGTCCCGGTCATTGCCTTGCTTGCCCGTGAAACGGGATGTTTCCTGCCGGCGATCTCGATACCCGTCCTTCCCAGCACGTCACGAACCCGCTCCAGTTCGGCATCCGATGCTGCTATCACCCATTCTTCAGCAGGGGGCCGGTCGAGCGTGTTCAGTTGGACAAGATCCGGATTGATCTGTTCTATTGCCGCTTTGAGCCCTTCCAGTTCGGCGTCCGTGGTATTCACGCCGGGAATGACGAACACTTCGAGCCAGATGGCACCGGCATATATCTTGCGGAAGTGGACAAAACCCTCGATGATCGCCTCTATCCTGAGCAAGGGATGGGGGTTGTGGATGCGCTCGAACGCTGGCTGGAATGCCGAGGTCAGGGTAGGTATCACCCGGTCGGCAGGAAGAAGTTCATCCCGCACGCCAGCGTTGGTCATAAGACTCCCGTTGGTGAGGACGCTCAGGGTATACTCCGGGTACTCGCGTTTCACGAACGCAATCACCGGCCCCAGCGAGCGGGCGAGCGTTGGCTCTCCGGAACCGGCAAGCGTTATGGTATCAAGGTGGGGATGGGAAGCAAGCACGCCCCTGAGTTCAGCTATCACCTCGTCTGCGGGAAAAAAGTCCTGCCGTGTTATGGTTTTTACCGTGGTATGCCCACACTCGCAATACGCACAGTCGTACGAGCAGGTCTTGAATGGGATGAGGTCAACGCCAAGCGAAAGTCCGAGCCTGCGGGAGAGGACCGGCCCGAAGATGTGCTTTTTGGTCATCAGGGAAACCCCGCTGTCCCGCTGCGTGCCCAGAGAAAAATCATGACCGGTACCGTTTCCTTCCCGCTGCAAGGTGACTATTCAGCGCCGGAATCATCCGGCAACGGGTCAATAGCGTCCCCTGTCAGGGGAATGCTGTCAATTCCAGACACCTTCCGGCAGACACCCGCATGTCGACGCGGACAAAACCCATTTTGCCTGCGAAGGCATCCCCCGATCTCAAGGGCTTTGCCATGTATGAGTGCATCAGCGATTTTGCGACGTGCCTCGTGAATGTCCCGCCAGACAGTCTTTCTGGAGACTCCAAGAGCTGCTGCTGCCTGCTCCTGTTCAAGACCCTGCAAATCGATCATGTCCAGTAATGCCAGTTCTTCGGGCAGCAGAGAAACGATCTCCTCGTGTTTGTTCGGGCTGCATTGTGGTGCATAGCACCGTGCAGATGTTACACCCTCCATTGTCCGGTTCATACGGGGCCGTCCCCGCCTCCGGCACCCGTCCTCATTTCCGCTGGTCTCTATAGTGCTTCAACTCCTGTTCAAGATTGGATCCAAGCATTTGAATGGCTTGTGCTGCGGGAGATGCACCTGCACTGGTGACAGGCACGCCGTTCCTGACCGATTCGATGACCACAGGATCAAAGGGAATCTTCCCGATCACGGGAATCTTCTCTTCATTGCACCAGAGCTGTATTGTTTCTGTCAGGGACTCCTCCAGATCAAACCGGTTGACCGCAACAAGGATTTGTGGCCGGAACTGCCGGCAGACCTCCACCACCCGTTTGAGATCATGCAGTCCTGAGACGCTCGGCTCAGTGACAACGAGCACGATATCCACGCCGCTGATCGTCGAGATGAGCGGACAACCGGTTCCGGGCGGACCATCGATCAGGAACAGATCGCAATTACGGTCCTGTTCCATGGCAGTTTTTTTCACTGCATGGACAAGAAGCCCGGAGTTGCCCGCGCCCGGAACAAGTCGCGCATGAACGAGGTGCCCTCGTTCCGTATCTGAATACATCATCTCACCGGTCTGTCGCGGCTGTATGGTGACTGCAACAGCAGGACAGACATAGGTGCACACGGCACACCCTTCACAGCGGAGCGGGTTCACCCGGTATGCATCCCCGTCACATGCAATCGCTTCGAACCGGCAGTGGGCTTCACATTCCCCGCACTGTACGCAGAGAGTGGGATCGATCACCGCTGTCTTCATCCCCATGAAGGGTTCGGTACGGATTATCTTCGGGCTAAGAAGGAGTTCAAGATTCGCCGCGTCTACATCGCAGTCCGCAAGCACGAGGCTGCCGGGAAGCAGATGGGCAAGCGCAGCGGTGATCATCGTCTTGCCTGTTCCCCCCTTGCCGCTGATCACTGCAATCCGGATCATCAGTCACCCCCGGAAAGAGCACTGCATTTGATAAAAAGTGCGGCAAAGGCTTTCTGCCATTCCGGTCGTATCCGGCAGAGGAGATCTCCCCGGCTCTGGATGGCGGCAATTTCACGTTCAAAGGGGATTGTCATCATCACCTCAAGGTCATGGTCGGTGCAGAATGCAAGGGTTGCCTGATCCTTTCCATCACTCCGGTTGATGACGATGCCTATGGGAACACCCAGCCGGGCTGCCACATCGACGGCAAGTCGCAGGTCGTGCAGGCCAAACGGGGTTGATTCTGTAACAAGGATACAGGCATCACACCCGTCCAGGGTCTCGACAACCGGACAGGAGGTGCCCGGCGCAGTATCGCAGATCACCAGGGGATCGCCTGATGCCAGTTTTTTTGCGGTTCTGATGATCGGCACGGCATGGGGAATTCCGGTGTCTAACATTCCTGAAATAAGCTTCAGGTTGGGCAGCGGAGTGGAAATGGATACCGTCCCAATTCTTTTTTGCTCCTCGTGGATAGCAGCCCCTTTCGGGCAGACCAGCGTGCATCCCCCGCAGGAATGGCAGAGCTCGGGAAAGAAGAGGACCCGGCTCTCGAGTACGGTCAGCGCTCCAAACTGGCAGAAGTCCTCGCACTTCCTGCAGTGCTTGCAGGCAAACTCATCGATGACCGGCACCGGCACGGTAACATCCGTTGTCGTGGCAGCCGCAGGAAAGAAAAGATGGAGATTGGGCTCCTCCACATCGCAGTCAACAAGGGTGACGGGTTCAGTAAGGGAGAGCGTATAAGCGAGATTTGCGGCTACCATACTCTTACCGGTCCCACCCTTGCCGCTTGCAATTGCGAGTTTCATGATTCACCGTTCTGTGAGTTCATCGGTATTTCTCCTGCCTGCGTAAATTTCCCTGTATCTGCCAATTATGAGCGTACAAGGGTATTTTTTGTGAACTGGTCGAATGCGTCCTTCACCGTTCCGCCGGCTTTGTACGTGTACATCGCAATCCCTGCGGCAGCGAGCACTTCCTTTGCGTTCCCACCCACCTGACCGCTGACCAGTGCCTTGACATTGTTCTCGATGAGAACCTGCGCTGCCCTGGGACCTACGCCGCCCCCGCCATCGGCATACGGGTTCTTGATCGCTTCAAAGGATCCATCTTCACTTTCAACAACGATAAAATACGGCGCACGCCCGAACCGGTCCTCTGCGGGGGATTCGAGGGTTTCGCCCTGTGCGGTAAAACAAATTTTCATTATCTCAACCTTTGATTAATACTCATATGCGCATAAATCATTTAAAGGATCGTATCATATCCTCAATCCTGAAATCCCTGGTAACCACAAACATCTCCGGCATGCGTCCGTTTGTTTGTGTTTTTCGTACAACTACATGGAATCCGGGGAGAAAAGTATGGGCAACCATCCTGTCATTGACGACCTGATTGAGAGCCTGCCGGACAAACCAGTGCCCGTGCGGTCAGTACTGGTCGGTGCCCACTGGACCGCCGTATGCAGCACAAATTGTGGTCTTGCTACAACAATCACCGGGGGCAAACCCCATGACCGTACCCGTAGTGAATGAGCACGAATGCCTGCACTTTAAAAAGCGGAGTGAGTGCTGCTGAATCCTTATTTCGCTCCGGCAGGATATCTTCTTAAAATATCAGAAAACCGCTGATCAAAAAAAAAGCATGAATGATAAGAGATCAATCTCCCCGTATCAGTCATGGTGAGATTTTACAAGGCGGACGATCTTATCCCCAGTCTTCTGTGCTTTCTCTATCGCTTCCTTATCAGCAAGCACTTCGCCCGCATGATATCCGCTACCCTTAACCGAGCCCAACGATGAAAATTCATGCGTACTTAAAAATCCTTCAAGCGTCTGGATCGTCCGGCTTGCACCTTTATGCGCCTGCACAGCAACTGCGACACCCTGTCTGCCAGCCAGCTTCCGGTCATGGTAGAGAGAATACGTACGGTCGATGAAATTCTTGAGATGGCCGCACACATCATAGTAATATGTAGGTGAACCTATCACGAGCACATCACAATCGAGTACTTTGTCAATTATTTTACCCCAGTCATCGTTCTCGATTACGCAGCTTTTCTTCTCCTTGCATTTTTCACAGCCCAGACATGGGTGGATCTTTTTACCTGCAAGCGAGACAAATTCAGTCTCGATTCCCGCACCATGGCAACGTTCGAGAATGATGTTGACCAGCGCTGCGGTGTTGCCTTCCTTACGCATGCTCCCTGATAATCCTAGGACCTTCATATATAATGCTTAACGCACAGGTTCATGATATTTGTGATGCAACCCCCCCATTAGTGCGGGAATAGATCAATACATTAAAAAACCGTGCGTTTCTGATTAACCTCTTGTATGGATATCACATTCTGTGCCCATTACCAGGGAGATGCACTGCCCCCTAAGAACCGGTTCTGCCGGAACTGCCCCATGGCAAAGACCGCGTGTGACCCCTTGTGGTCGCTGGTCGTTGCGTTGTCAAAATCCAATCGTGGGGATGCGGTCCGGTTACCCGGGACCCGGGCCGTGATGTATCCCAATCCTGACAACTGGAATATCGTCCATCTTAAGATTAACACGAAATGGGGTCTTCCAAAAGAAGATTTCCTTCACTTCATCGCAACGGGTTTCGCACAGATGGGCAGAAAAGGGGAGCGGCTGGACAATAGTGCATCGCCCAGTATGACGCGGCAGGAGCCCTATGTCCAGGCAATTGTTGCGGTATTGGGGGGAGAGAATATTCCCGAGATAACGGCTGTAAGGCAGATCCAGCAGGATACGGGATCCCAGGAATGATCCGGCCCCCGTAAAAAACGACCCTCATATTCGCGTTCCGGCAGGGTTTCTATGGTCCGGATGGGCTAAACTTTGTGGCGAAAAAAGCCTCGATTCCAAGGCCCTTGGCGGTCATTCGGGGATGGACATTCCTTGTTTATTTCGGCAATTGGGGCGAATATAGGGCGATTTTTCCTCATCTCTATGACCCCATTATCAATGAGAACTCTGATTGTATGAAAAAATCCCCAAAAAAAAGTGATTGATTGAACTGATCTACCTTGCTGGGATGATCAGTGAGCGCTCGCCTGCGGGCATGAACTCGCGGATTGCACCCTTTGCAAACTCGCGGCGTGGTTCGGAGAAGTCGAACTTGAGCGACGGGTCGGCGAATGTGATCTTGATCAACGGGGACAGGGTCCATGCATCTCCACGGCCGTAGTGGGAAGCACCTGCAATTGCTGCGTACTCTCCCTGGTGTCCGACGTTCATTGCATAGTTGGGGTAGTTTGGTCCACGGAGCTCGCCGATACAGCCTTCGTCTGGCCTGATCGACATTGAGTTGGTTGAACCGCACTGATCCTGAAGGTCGTAGCCGAAGAAGCCGAGACGTGACCATCCTTCCTTGTGGGCGAGCATGGACATGTACCATCCGTTCAGGCCGGCGTTGGAGTTTGCTGTTGCCAGTGCACAGGAGATACCTGATGCTGCTGCAAGTACGGATGCACGCTGGGATCCGCCGAAGTGGCTCTCGAGGGTGGTGGGGTACTGTTCGTACTGTTCCATACCGTAGAGGGTGACTTCGGTTGCGATGTCGTTGATGACTTCCTGGGTCTTCTTTGCCTTGCCGAGACCACCGTGCTTGGACTTGATGTAGTCAAGACCATAGTAGCAGTAGTCATCGAGGATGTTGTCGGTGTATGCAGCGGTTGCATACTGGGTGAAACCGACACCACCGGACATGTAAGATCCGAGCCAGATCTGGTCGAAGAGCATGGTACCTGCACCGACGACTTCAAGGGATGCCTTGACGGGGTCGTTGGGGTACTTGCGGTCTCCCTGGACCATGTCTGCGAAGTGACCGAACTTGATGCCACCTGGCTCGTTCGGGCCACGGGCACGGCGGGCGGGCAGAATGTCTGCCATCTGGATAACACCGGCGTGCTTTGCGGCGAATGCGAGGTCAGCGACTGCTGCTTCGCCTGCGCACATCTTGTATGCGCCGATAAAGGACATACCGATCTGCATTGCAGACCAGCGGGAGGTGGTTCCACCATCGCAGGTCCTGCTTACTGTTGTAGGGATGTGCACTGCCTGGTACATCGACTTGCCGACTGCGGCCTTGAGTGCGGCTGCACTCTTTGCCGGGAAGAGCTTGTCGAGGTTCAAGAGGAACTGGGGCTCGATGTCATCTGCCATCTCGTCGTCGCCAGTGAATACTTTCACGTAGCAGTCGTCGACAAGTGACGGGTGGGTCTCGACCATGTGTTCCTGAACAACTGCTGCGCCGGGCATGGCGTGGTTCAGCACGTGGAGGTACTCGTTGATGGTTTCAGGAGTAACTTCCTTGCCGAGACGCTTCTGCAGGGTCTGGTGAGCGAGGTCGAGGCCAACGATGATGGTTCGCCGGATGTCGTCCCACATCTGCTGCATTGCTGCGTTGTTGACAAAGTGAAGGTCGTCGCCTTCGACAAAGACGCCGGTACCGCTGACTTCGTAGGTCATCAGCTGGCGCTGACCGAGCGGGATACCACCACAGTGGCAGCGCTTGGGGTCGTACATGGAGATGCCGCGGTCCATCTCAGCCTTCTTACCGGCCTTCATGAACTCGACTTTTCGCGGGGACTGCTCAAGACCTTCGCGGAGGAACGTGGTTGAGGTTCCCTGGGGGTCTTCTGCAAACTTCTCCTTCATTGCCTTTAGGAAGAGCTTCTGCGTTCTCTCGATTTTTGCTTTTGCCATGATTATGCCTCCTTTGGCATGAAGCCGTATTTAACACGGAGCGAGTGGATGCGCTGGATGTATTCAACGAGTTCTGCGTCGTCACGGTAGGCAGTGCCTACGAGTGAGTGGTAGATGGTGCTGTGTGCCTTGATCCACTTTGAGTCCATGGGCTTTCCGACCTTGACTTCGCCGTCAAGAGGAACGCCGACCTGGTCCTTGACAATCTTGACAATGCCTGACTTCTTGTCGAGGATACAGCGCTGGAGCATGTCGAACATCATTCCGTTCTCATCGAGACGGAGGGAGTGTCCGTGCACAGTGCATCCACGTACGCCGGTAAGGGCTGGGTCAAAGAGCTCGGTGTTGACGAGGTCTTTTGAATATTTTTCGAGGTCGCGTTCGCGGCACTCTACGATCTGACGGCCAGAGAGGGTACCTGGGTCAATGCCACGGAAGCGGTATGCCTCGAGGTAGGACCGGAGGTACGGGTGGCAGGGTGCATTGTACATCGAGTCGCTGAACTGGATGTAGCGGATGCGGTCGCCGGCCTTTGCGCCATCGGTTGCTGTTACCAGCTTGCGGACAGGGCACGCGGGTTCCTGCTGCTCTGCGAGGGGTGGGTGTGCACTCTTGTAGGCTGAGCCTGGTACACGGTGTCCCATGATAAGAACGAGGTCCTTATCAGAGACCTCCCTAAGCTTTTCGAGCTTGTGTGCCGGGTCCATCTGCTTGCGCCTGTTGTCGGCAACAATAGTTTGTCCTGCACAGTATTGGGGTTTGTATGCCATTTTTTTATCACTCCAATGAATCCTTCTTTTTCATAAGTTTCATCACTGACGATATGACTTCTGCCATCTTTTCGCGCGTGGGGGTCTGACCACGGGTAACGCCGCTCACAATGGACATCACCGTACCTTTGGTATGGATCCTGTCTGCGGGTGGCATCACCACTGCAGTCTTCACTCCCTCCTTTGCGAGATCCTCGTAATCAACCGGGCATTGTGAAACAACAACTGCCTTCACTGCACAGGCTGCAAGAATAAACCGCACCTTGTGCACCACGTGGGAACGAACGTTCCCGTGGTGGAGAATGGCTATTTTGTGTTTCTCTATCTGCGCGATCTCTTTGTCGGATAACCCAAATGAAGCGCCGATAACGCCACCGGCAATTTTCGGTGCGTCCTTCGGTACGCCACTACCGGCATTCAGCACCAGCGTACTGATGCTGTATTCGACGCCCTGTTGTCGCAGGCCTGAGGTGATATCGCACACCGGTTTTGTCACGTGGCGGCGTCCGGGAGACATCCCGACCACTATGACATCCGGGTACCGGCACTCGGAGATGGTACCACGCTGGGCAATACCGCCTCCTTTACCCATGCCCATCGCCTCGCGGCAGTCAACAACCTGGGTTACTCGTCCAATCGGCATAATTATTTTATTCCCTGTAGGATTACGGGCTTGGACTTGCTGCTAGGATCAGCAAGACCGAGCATTTCTTTGTCCGCATTCGGGCCGTACTTGCAGTAATCGACAAGTGACGGCTCGGTCTTCATGTACCTGCCTTCCTGGATACGGAAAGTAAAATCTGTAAAGATCGATTCACATGCGGCTTTCAGTGCGGGGATCGCATCACGGTCTTCAAGCTCAAGAAGAACATTACCTACGTGAACCTGCAATTCGACATCCTGGTCACCGACCTTGATCGTCCTCCTCATAGGATGAGGATTGGCAAGACCTTTGGCGGGGCCATAGGGAATGATCGCCGGCAGGCGCTGTCCGTTTAAGAGCATGCGCCGGATACCGGGAACTTCGATTAGCTTGTTCAGCAGGCGTTCGGTAGTCTCGGGATTGAGCAACCGCTCTGCAGAAATCCTGCACTGGGGGAACGTGGCTTCTGTCATTCGTATCCTTTAATTGGGTTTAGATACCCTTTGCAACTGCCTGGATCGGCTTCTTGAATGCATCAAGCTGGCCGAAGGTGTCCTGGTAGATCTTCGAGGTGTGCTCGGGTCCGAACATCTGGGTTCCGGCATCGAGTGCACAGGCTGCGACGATACAGGGCATACCGACACCGGCTGCATGCCGGGTCACGACGTGGTTGCCATTAAAGACACCGGGACCGCCGCCACCATAGATTGAGTGGCTGAAGAACGAGAAACCGACTGCGACACCCATTGCGCGACCGAAGTCGGAGCCTGGGAGGCCGGTCTCGTGCTCAAGCAGGTCGTTGAAGTACAGCAGGGTTGCTGAGACTGCCTGGGCGAAACGTCCGGCACCGCAGTTCACCATCGTTGCTGCAAGGGTTCCTGCAGATGCGTAGGCATTCCAGAGCATGGGGTCCTTGGTTTCGTAGAAGTTAAAGCCGCTCTTGCCTTTCTTGCCTGCCTTGATGACCTTGTCCTCAATTGCCTTCTCAACAAGGCTCTGCACGACAGTACCGATGGTACCGGTCTTGCCGTTTGCCTTGACGAGATCGTAGACAATGTTGTTTGCATTGAGTCCCTGGTATGCGTAGAGCATGAGTTGTGCACGCTCGAATGGGCCGACTGCGTTACCCATCTCGAACATACCTGCCTGCTCAAAGGTGGCTGAAAGTGCTGCACCCTGGAATGCATTCCGGTGGGTCATCATGACCGCGTGGTTGGCCGGAACGTTACGGAGTGCATAGCCGAGACCTTCGTTGAACTGTGGGATGGACAGAATCGAGACGACATTGCCGCCCTGCATGTCCATTGTCTGCGGGTAGGTACCCCAGACTGCTGCCTTGACGTAGGAACCGTCGAACATGTCGACCTTGTACTGGTCAACCAGTGCATAGGTGGTGGCTGCTGCCACTACGGTTGATGCGACATCGTAGGTTGCTGCTGCATCGAGACGGGCAGTCGGAACCTCGACTAAGATCATCTTTCCGCCGCCGACCTTGGTGATCTTGGTGTTGTCACCGTCAGTGACCTGGACCATCTCCTTGATCTTGGCTGAGAGTGCGTCTGCGTCCTTGACACAGCTGCAGCTCATGCTGCGGCCGAGAATCTGGTTCGACTTGCCGCCGACCTTTCCTGTCTTTAAGGCATCTTCGATACCTGCAAAGTTAACTGCCACTGTCCTCTTGGTGAGGTCGATGACATTCAGTGCGCCCTTGTTGACAACGGGGCTGATCTTTTCAAGAGTTACATTGCTCTTTAAGAGTTTGCCATCATCGTCGTAGAGGTCGATTACATCTTTGTATTTAGCCATTTGAATTCCTCCAAATTTTCATTTAACCGCGGTACAATACTGTCAGTGAGCGAAAGTATACCCTATCAGGCATACTGGTAATGAGTGAAAGTCGCTATTGCACGTCCCCTAAAATGGGACAAATGAATAATTCCCAATTTCGCCATATAAGCATTCCGATTTCTTCCCGGCATGCCGAATTATATCAAATTAAAAATAATATCCTAAAATGGAGCAATGTTCAAATATTACATATACTTCGCATTTCATTGTTTTACGCAGTATTACATAAAAATAAAAAAGTATTACGAATCACTAAACGTTTAAACAAAAAATCAAATTTTTTTGTGCGCTCTGTATAAAAAAGATGAGGTTGAGGAACAATGTTTGATGCTTTTTTTTTAAACAATTGTTCCCATGAACCGGTTACAGGATTTTTTTATTGGTAAAACAACCCTAAAACCCGATTTATGCGGCTTTTTGACCTGTTTAAACCGTTAAAAAAATCCTTAAAAATGGGAATTTCAGCATCCGTTCCCTTACCTCCATTTATGAGATCAGCACTGGTGCGCCTGATAAAAAATGGATGGGTGGATTTATTTCCCATTCATCTGGCCTTATTTCCTGAACTCGGTGATGGGGCTTGGCCCCAGTTCGGTCACCGTGTTGACCACATCAGTAATGACCGCTGCCCACTTTGCACCTTCTGATGCAGAGACAAATGTCATCCTGAAGCGGCGGTCGTCAAGACCAATGCTCTTCATTAAGCGCTTGACCATGAACATCCGCTTTGCTGCCTTGTAGTTGCCTTCAAGGTAGTGGCAGTCACCAAAGTGGCAGCCTGATACGAGCACACCGTCCGCGCCATCGGCAAAAGCCTTTAAGACAAACAGTGCATCAAGGCGTCCGGTACACATGACACGGACTACCCTGACATCGGGCGGGTACTGGATACGGCCGCCACCGGCAAGGTCTGCACCGGCATACGAACACCAGTTGCAGAGAAGACCGATGATCTTGGGTTGCCAGATACCGGGTCCGCGTTCGGGGATCTTGAAATTTCCAGGAGCTGACATTTACTGCTCACCTCCGAGCAGGAATGCATCGATCTGCGCCACGATCTGTGGGGTTGCAAAGTGGTTCATCCAGATTGCACCGCCGGGGCAGAAGCCACCGCAGGTACCGCAGCCTTTACATTTCGCTTCGGTTACTTCCATGACTGTGCGACCATCCTTCTTTACAAGCGCAAGTGCGCTGTACGGGCAGAGGTTCACACACATACCGCAGCCTGCGCATTTCTCAGCAATGCAGGTTGCAAAGTACGGCTCAAGTTCAACTTCTCCCTTGTGGATCGGGATACTTGCCGCAGATGCTGCACCTTCAGCAGATGCTACAGTGTCGGGGATATCTTTTGGTCCCTGGCAGACACCGGCAAGGAAGACACCGGCAGTGGTTGTACCGCACGGGTTTAACTTCGGGTGGGCTTCTAACAGCCAGCCGTCCATTGAACACGAGACACCGAACAGCTTGCGGGTCCGGTTGGTGTCAGCCGATGGCTGAACTGCGGATGCGAGCACGACCAGATCCATTTCCAGATCGATCGGGCGGTTGAGCAACGTGTCGTCAGTCATCACATGAAGAGACTTAGTCTTTGGGTCCTCTAAGATGTTTGCGACACGGCCGCGAATGAACTTTGCTCCCTCATCCTGGATACGGTAATAGAACTCTTCGTATGCCTTGCCGAATGACCGGATATCCATGTAGAAGAGGTAGGGTGTGCATCCCGGGATCTTCTCAATGATCTGGTGGGCGTGTTTTAACGAGTACATGCAGCAGAACCGTGAACAGTATGGCTTGCCGATACCGGTGTTGTCACGGGAACCTGCACAGAGGACAAATCCGACTTTCTTTGGAGTCTGTCCATCGCTCGGGCGGACAAGGTGCCCACCGGTTGGACCGGATGCACAGATGAGCCGCTCGAATTCGAGACCGGTAATAACGTTCTCAAACTTCTTGTATCCCCATTCAGCCTTCTTCTCAATCGGGAACAGTTCATACCCGGTTGCAAGGATGGCAGTACCGACCTTGACCTTGACAAACTCATCCTTTGCCTCGAGGTCGATTGCCTTCTTCTCACCACAGATTGTGACGCAAAGACCGCACTTGACACAGGAGTTGAAGTCAATCGTGTAGAGCAGGGGAACAACCTGCGGGTGGTTTATGTAGATTGCCTTTCGGGGCTTCATGCCCATTTCAAACTCGTTGGGCTTGACGACCGGACAGACTCCTTCACAGTCACCGCAACCGTTACAGCCACCGCCGACAATGCCGCGGGCTTCGCCCTCTGCCATTGAGATGACACCACGGGCTTTCTTGCGGATAGTGACATCAAAGTTGCCGATATATCCTTCGACTTCGTGGACTTCTGACCAGGTGAACAGCTCGATGAGAGGCTCCCTGCCAACATCCACCATCTTGGGGGTTAAGATACACTGGGAGCAGTCGAGGGTCGGGAACGTCTTGTCCAGCTGGGACATGCGTCCGCCGATACTGGCATCGGACTCGACGAGGTAAGTCTTGATGCCAGCAGCAGAGAGATCCAGTGCTGCCTGCATACCTGCGACACCGGCGCCGACGACCATTGCCGCCTTTTCAACGGGGACTGCCTTCGGGAACAGGTCCTGGAGGAGTGCTGCTTTTGCAACAGCAATGCGGATTGCATCCTTTGCCTTATCTGTTGATCCTTCCTGGTCGTGCATGTGCACCCATGAGTTCTGCTCACGGATGTTTGCCATCTCGAACCGGAACGGGTTTAAACCGCCTTCCTTGGTTGCTGTCCTGAAGGTCGGCTCGTGGAGACGGGGAGAGCATGCAGCGACAACGACACCGGTAAGCTTGTTGTCATTGATTGCCTTGTTAATTACTGCCTGACCGGGCATCGAACACATGTACTTGTAGTTGTCAACATAGGCAACATTCGGTATGGTTTTTGCATATGCCTCAACTGCAGTGAGATCCATCGATCCAGCGATGTTTGTACCGCAGTGGCAGATGAATACACCTACCCGGGCCTTCTGCTCGGTGGTGCTACCGGCTGCTGCCTTTGCCTGTTTCTTACCTTCCTGTTTCACTGGGGCCACCTTCTTTGTATCCTGCTTTTTGGTCTCTGTCTTTTTGGTGGTTGTTTTCTTCTTTTCTACCATTTCTTACCACCTCACAGCACCTTCTGAAGGAATGATTCGCAGCTGATTCCATGGAGATCGAGCCCGAGATCCTGGGGACTCATTCCCTGTGCCAGACCCAGGAGTTCAGCAAAGTGAAGAACGGGTAAATTGTATGACACACCGAACTTCTCCTGAATCTCAATCTGACCACGGTCAAACTGGAGCTGACAGAACGGGCAGATATCTGTAAGGGCATCCACCTTTACTTCTTGTAAATTGATCAGCTTCTCATTTGCGATATCGAGTGCATGAACGATATCATAACCACGGACACCACCGCCGGCACCGCAGCACTGCATCTTGTTGCGGTATTCAACCGGTGTTGCACCGAGTGCAGCAACCAGTTCTTCCATCCATACGGGGTGCTCGGTATTGAGCATGATCTCCTTTTCAAACTCCCTGTCCTTGTGGGGTTTTGTCAGGTGACATCCGTAGTGGACGGCGATGCGTGCTCCTGTTAATGGGTTGGTGACGCTGTCGCGGACCTTCTCGACTCCGATGAATTTGTCGTTATAGAGTAATTCGGCGATATGGTATACATTGATAGTACCTTTGTACTCCATATCAATCTCTTTTAAGACTTCATTGACACCGTCACGGAGGTCCTTGTTGTGCTTGAGTTTGTGGTTGACTTCCCAGATCGACTTGTAACAGCCATTACAGAGAAGGGCAATGTCCATGTTCATCTGTTCGGCGAGCACAAGGTTCCGGGCTGCCATTGCATAGAACACATTGAGATCGATAGAACCGAATGCACCGGGTGCCGGGCAGCAGCTTGCACCCTTCAGAGGCACAAGTTCAACACCAAGTTTCTTGAGGCCCTTGATAGATGCAGATTCACAGCCAGGATACCGGTTCGGGGCAATGCATCCAAGGTAGAAAGCGAACTTGAATTTTGATTCTGACATGGTATCTTAGCCCTCCCTTTCTTTAACGATACGGTCGGCATTGGCCTTGAGCTTGTAGTGGTCAAGGATCTTCTGGATACCCTTGATATATTCAGGGTACATGTGAGTGGTTGGTGGATCCCGGGTAAGCCCGAGTTTCTCGCGGGCGGCACGGTTTACGTCGTTGTTCGGCACACCATGACCTGAGCTGTAGATTGCCTGCACGGTCTTTAGGAAGTTGACCGGGATGATATCCCTCTTGAAAGCGAGGTTCCTCATCGACATGATGACATCGGTTGGGATGATGTCTCGCGGGCAGCGGTCGGCACAGCTGTAACAGGTAGTGCAGAGCCAGAGATCCGGATCAGTTAATGCTTCATTCTCGAGCCCGAGCACCGCTCTCCTCATAAACAAGCGGATACGGTACGAGCTGCGGGGAGCAGACGGGCAGGAGCCGGTACAGGTACCGCACTGGTAGCACATGTGGGCAGTTGTACGCGAGATGGCTTTTACGTTCTTGGTGAATTCAGGGTTTGAATCATCAAGATAAAATTTCGTATCCTGAAGTTTCTTATCCAGCGCTGCCGGGTAACCTTTTGTTCTTGCCATGGTACTCACGCCTTCTCCATTTGTTTGAGGGAAACCTGTCCTGTGATCTCCTCTTTCACTTTCGAGGTTCTCTTGGTGAAGAGTTTCTCTTTGATCTTCTTGAACAGGTCAGTCTCTGTGCCTTTCATGCGAACGCTGGTTCTCTGCATCACAATGATATCTTCACCGGGGCAGGCATTCACGCACGCTCCGCAGAAAATACAGAAATCCTTGTTGACTGCAATGGTCTTTTCAATGCTGTCACGTTTCATGTCAGCTGCTGCCATCGGGCTCGGGAGATAGATCGCATTTGCAGGGCAGATATCTGCACATGTTGAACAGCCGCCGGGGCATTTCTCGGCATGGAATTCAATATCGCCTTCAAAAATCTTCTCTACTGTTATTGCCTCTGGCGGGCAGTTGCGTGAACACCACGTGCAGGTGCAGCAGTTGTCCTTGATGATCTCGACTTTGCCAAGTACCTTGTCAGAGAGAATCTCACGCTCGATGGTGATGCACTCCTCCGGGCATACCTCAAGACACACTTTGCAGGCATCACACTTGGTCTCATCCCAGATCACTTCGCCTTCGACTTTACCTGTCTCTGCAGTGAATGCTTTGTGCTTCACTACAAGTGCCGGGCACAGTGCCCCGCACAGACCACAGAGCGAACATTTCTCCATATCAACTTTGAATGTCGTCTTGGTCGTGATTGCTGTCTGGCGTTCCTTTGCGCCAGCAACCGGTCCTTTATAGGTTCCTTCAAAAGCAGGGACGTTACGGTCAATGGCGTCACGCGGGCAGACCTCTTCGCAGATCGTGCACTTGACGCATTTCTCGTCATCAATCTCCGCCTTCATATCATATTGCGGGAACCCTTCCTTCTCAAGGATCGGGAGTCTCTCTTGTCCGTCCACTTTTAGGGTCAATGCATTGAATGGGCACATTATGACGCAGACGCCACAGTATGAACACTTGACCTCGTCGACATCGACAGCAGCAGCGTAATTGATTGCGCCACGCTTCGCTGCACCAACGAGCCCGAGGACAATAGCTTCCTCAGGACAAGCCTCCACACATATACCGCATCCCGTGCAGGTCTCTGCATTGAGAATAAGGTTGTTCACGTTCTGAAGGAGTTTTTGCTCCATTACAACGTTGACCCCATCCCTCTTCTTGGAAAATTTGGGAAACAGATTGTTCATGAATTAACCCTCATGCAATACCATTATAGTACGTTTGCCCGTGCTTTTTTTTGGTAAGTTTAACCAGTAAATCGCACTACAAATGCTTTTTTTTACGCACCAGCATATGATCGATTCTAAAATCGACTATCCAAAAGTGGTATAAGAATGTAGATAAATGTTCTGAAATCTACTCGAAAAAAAGAGCGTTTTATTCGGGTTTTTAAATCCTAAACTCTGTACTCTTTATTAAGATTAACAAGATATCGTGTACTTAATTGTCGGGTTTTTGTGCGCTCTTGTACTGGAATTAATTTAGAAAATTTATTCAACACCAATCATAGTACCATTGTGGTATCGGAGGTTATCGTATGGAAATCAACGGAGTTACTATTGACAACGAATTTGCAGAAGCATTCCCGACATGGGTCTGCCGGGTGATCATCACAGCAGTCACCACCGAATGGGCAAGGAAAGCAGCAACCGAAGCAACCGGCTTTGCAACATCTGCGATCGGGTGCCCGTGCGAAGCGGGGATCGAGCAGGAACTTGACGGTTCACAGACCCCGGACGGCCGCCCGGGTGTATCAATCCTGATCTGTGCGGGTAAGAAGAAGATCAAGGATCAGGTTGTCGAGCGCCTCGCTGAGTGCGTGCTCACTGCACCAACAACGGCAGTCTTTAACGGTATTACCAACTCTGAAGAGAAGATCCAGGTAAAGCTCCACTTCTTTGGAGACGGTCACGAGTACCAGAAAGAAGTTGGCGGCAGGAAATGCTGGGTCATCCCGATCATGGAAGGGGAATATATCGGTGAAGAAGAGTTTGGCATTGTCAAGGGTGTTGCCGGCGGCAACTTCTTTGTGATGGCAGAGAACCAGATGGCCGCCCTCATGGGTGCGCAGGCATCTGTTGATGCGATCGCAAAAGTTCCGGGCACCATCACGAGTTTCCCCGGTGGTATTGTAGCCAGCGGTTCAAAGGTTGGCAGCCTCAAATACAAGTTCATGCCCGCATCAACCAACGAGAAGTACTGCCCGACACTCCGGGAAAAAGTTCCCGACTCTAAGGTCCCTGCAGGAATCAAAGGGGTTTATGAGATTGTCATTGACGGTATTGACGAAAAGTCCGTTGCAGCTGCAATGTCTGCAGGAATCAAGGCAGCAGTCCTGGTGCCGGGCGTGAAGTTCATCACTGCCGGCAACTTTGGCGGCACGCTCGGACCTTTTAAGATCGAGCTCCACAAAATTCTTTAATCCTATTTTTTGATTGTTTTTGTTTGTTTTTCCGGTCATGGCAGGTAGCACACCCGCACAAAACCAGCTATGCCCTTACATTCTCTGGCAAATAATCGATCGCTATAAATACTGTTATTGCCGAATCTTTTGTTAACGAGAATTTCGGTGATAAAATGATCCGCCTGAATCTTAACGATATACGAGAACGTTTTGGTCTGCTCTATTCAGAAATTTTCTTTAATGCCGGGCAAACCTGCTGGAAGAATTACAATTTCCTGACCGCGCGGAGATCCTTAACCTCCGTGGCGTTGAGGTAACACCACTATGGCAAACATTGCAACACCCTATGTAATCCACTACCCGCAGATCATTGCGGTAGCCGATGAAACCGGCAACCGGGTAGAACTGATCGAGTTTTTTGACTGTGTGGGCGGTGCGATGTGGTCGAAACACCACTATATACAGAGCCCGGTAGTTATGGATGTGCGCTGTGTGGGCGCAACCATGCGGTATCTCTTAAAACCGCAATCGGTAGATCTGGCACTCGAAGGCTCCCGCTTCCCGGCGGGTATTTCTGCGTGTACTGTTGATAAGGCCGAGATCGCTGTCACATATATCGGCATGGGCGGGGGCGGTGTTGGTGCTGCTGCCTGCCGCTCGGATGCACGCGGCGTCATAAGGAGCCGGAGCGATCCTGCGGGTGGGGGAAAAGTGGCCGGTGCCACGATCTGGATGCCCCGGATGCAGCGGGTGCTCATCGGGGTGGATGATACTGATACACCGGAAGAAGGGGCCACATGGACGCTTGTCCATAATATTGCAAAAGCAGTGGAAGATGAACATTCAGTCTATCTCTCGCACACGATAGTCCAGCTCTTTCCGGTGGCGTACCGGACCAAGAACTGTGTCGGGCTTGTTGCAGAGTTTGCCACAACGGATCCTGACGGCCTTACCGAACGCTTCCACGCACTCTTAAAAAAATACACTCTTTCTAAAAAGACCGGTATGGCCGTGTACACCGCATTTTCCCCATCAGAAGAACTGCTCGCATACGGGCGACAGGTAAAACGCGGTGAGGTTGAGCCGGGGCTCCATGAACGACTCAAGGACAATAATCTGAAGATCATCATGAACGGCCGTGGCATCACCGGGGCAGTGGCGGCAATCCCGTTCTTTACCCGGTACGAGGAGGCGCTTGAACTATGCAGTGGACCGATTTAAAAGCAAAACTCCTTTCCGCGGGTTCAGCGAAAATCACCGGTGAACCTGCCGAACGTTATATTGCCCGTTCCACCGCAGGCCCGGGTGCCGGCGGGAGCGGTGCTGTCTTCTTTTCCATGGGCACCCACCGGGTCAAGCTTGCCGTAAACCCTATCAGCGCAGTGGAGATCGCCCACCGGGGCAATGGGGTTGCTGACCTCTATTTTGAAGGAGCCCTCATATCAGGAAGACTCCTTGAGCCGGGATTCCATTGTCCCGACCAGGCGTTCATCACGGTAACTGGCAGCTGCATCTTCCATTGCCGGTACTGTCCGGTGCCAACACTGGGCGGCAAACGAAAGTCGATTGAAGAGATCAAAGGGATGATCGAATCCGTCCGGCACCGGATTACCGCAATTTCTGTTACGAGCGGGGTGCTCGAAACAATCGAAGAGGAGGAGTCCTATGTGCTTGAGGTGGTTAAGCACCTGCGGGTCTATAATCTCCCCATCGGAGTTTCGATTTATCCGACTGACCAGACCCCTGACCGGCTCAAAGCCCTTGGGGTGGCAGAAGTGAAGTTCAATATCGAAGCAGCAACCCCGACCATCTTTGCAAAGCAGTGTCCGGGACTGGATTATGAACAGCTCTGGCGTGTGCTCGACCGATCGGTGGAACTCTTTGGGAGGGGCAGGGTATTTTCAAACGTGATCATCGGTCTTGGCGAGACTGACGGGGAGATGGAGGCCTGCATCAAACGGCTCACCTCTCACGGTATAATCCCTGTGCTGCGCCCGCTCAACCCGGTTGCTGAATTGACCGGTACCCCCCGCCCGTCTGCGGAACGGTTAAAAAAGTTTTTTCTTATCCATACACGCGAACTTGCCCGTGCCGGGCTTGACCCCAAAGAGGCGCTCACCATGTGCTCGAACTGTGCCGGCTGCGATCTCGTGCCGGGGAGGGACTAAATGAAAGGCATTGATGTGATCACAGAAGCGCTGCTCGCGTGTACCGACCGGCAGTATACCGTACCGGGATTTCCCATTACCGAACTGGGTGCCAAAACGCATGCAGAGATGGTGATCAATGAAAAAACTGCGCTTGAATATGCGCTGGGCGACTCGCTTGAGGGGCTACGGG
The DNA here is from genome assembly GCA_030653335.1 of Methanoregula sp. Lineage (GTDB taxonomy): Archaea > Halobacteriota > Methanomicrobia > Methanomicrobiales > Methanospirillaceae > Methanoregula. The sequence goes on from JAURZP010000426.1 coordinate 22,473, forward strand.
CGGCAGTCATTATCAAAAATGTTGGTGTGAATGCCTGCGCCGATCCCCTGTTACAGGCAGCGGCCCAGGGTCTTATCGGGGGCGTGCTCCTCGTTGCCGGGGATGATCCGGAAGCACTGGGATCGCAGACCGCCCAGGACTCCCGGTATTACGGGGATCTGGCAGAACTTCCCGTGATCGAACCCGATGCCTCCACCTGTTATGCCGGTGTCGAGGCCGCTCTTGAAGCGTCCGAGCAGTTCTCAAGGGTTGCGATGTTACGGCTGACGCCTGAAATATTCGATGCGGAGGTGGAATATACCCCCGTGGCCCGGCATCCCGGGAAAGGGCGCCTCTCTGACCGGTCGTGGACAATGAACGGGAGGATAACGGCCGCCGAGGAATTGTACCGGACCATGTTTGACTGGTCAAACTGTTCAGCCTTAAACCAGTGGAAGGGTGAGCCAGCTGGTGTTGGTGCGGCACCGGGAAACACCCGTATTGTGACTGTACATCCTATGCCGGCACAGGCTGCACGGGTAAAAGAAGTGCACGAGTCTGGCCGGACCTTTGTCCGGGATCACCGGGGTCTGCAACCGCCGGCTCCCCAGCAACCCCCGGAAGTGATGCAGGACCGGGGGTATTACCGGACATTCTGTAAAAACTGCCCGTTCAAACCGATGATGAATATTCTCAAAGAACGGCGTATGAACATGATCT
>JAURZP010000431.1 GCA_030653335.1 Methanoregula sp.
CAATCCGGCGGCATTCCAGCCTCCGATTGCCCGGAACCGGAACTTTTCAACCGGCCAGTTAAGCAGGTTTTTTGGGGTATTTTTCCGGATGTTCCTGTTCCGGGCTTTATATGGGATTCCGGAGGTTTTGCACGGGATAAAACCGGCCTGTTTGGAGCTGTTTGGATTGAGGATCGGGTGGAGAGGTGGGGTAAACTATATGGCGGGGTTTTAGCGGGAACTAAAAAGGGCTGTTTTGGATCCCGATTTTAGCTCTGTCAATTCTGTTCCCGTTCAGGAATACGGCAGATGCCCGAAAAAAATATACTTTTTTTATGTACAACTGACTGCGGATATCTGAAATTTTTCCGTGGGTCCGAAGAATTTTAAAAACTCTGTTGAGAGCAGCAGTATATCGTGAAAGTTTGTAGTGAAAAGTAAACGGTTCATAGTGGATGCAAACACGGCGCCTCCCTACCCCATGAATCATAAGTAGGAATCTCCCGGTAATCCGCACGTTCTCGAAGTGATTACTCTGATGACAGCACCATCCAGAATATCGAAATGATCAACATCAGCCTTGACAAGATGAAAAGAAAAAAAAGTTGGCTGTATGCCGGAAAACCGGGCACGACCTCTTACATTCAGTACGCAATGACCGCTTCGCCTTTCTTCATGAACAGACCGGCAACGATGCTGATGATACCGATGAAGAGGCAGTAGATGCCCACCAGCAGGATTAAGACAAGAGATCCCTCTTTTGGTAGAGGGGCAAAGCCTATCAGGATACCGAATAAAACGGAGAAGAACCCGCTGATACCCAGCAGAACCCGGAATGGCAGATCCTTTAAGGAGTATGCAATAGCCAGTTCTGCAATACCGGTGATGATCGCCCATGCGGCGATCAGGAGGGTTAAGGCAACAAACATCGCAAACGGCGACATGAACATGAGGAGTGCAATGACCACCCCGATGATCGAGAGGATGAGCACACCCCAGTGCACCTTGCCGTCTTCGCTGAGGGAGATTGCACCAGTGACAAGCGAGATGATCAATAAGAAGATCCCGATGATATACGCAAAGACTGCCTGCATCCCCACTGGAAGTGTAAAGCAGAGTATACCGATGATCACAGCAAAAATACCGCGGGCTAAAAGTCCGCCTTTTGTAAGAATTTCAGGTTCCATAGATAATCAACATCGATTAACGATCGCATGAGATTTAATCATTTCCTGCACGGCGCAAAAAAAATAAAATTGTGGATTTTTTAACGGGGCTCTAAAAAAGCGATTACCCCGCCCTCACGCTGATCGCCATATCTGCAATCTTCCGGTACACCAACGCGGTCTTAGACTGTGTCCAGCGTTCGAATACCAGCGACTGGAACGGCTGCCAGATCGTCACCCAGCAGAAGATCACCAGCACGTTCTCTAAGACTTCTGATATGGGATTTCCCTTGAACTGGGAACAGATGGCAATGCCGATAAATGAAGGAATACAGACGGCAATTGTCAGCCGGAACTCGCGGAGCCCGACTTTTTGCGTAAGTTTCATATCCCGCTGCACCTCAACTGCCCGGAGCCGGAAATGAGACCGTATTGCAGAGATGATTGAGTTCTGACGGTCCGGTGTCAGATCGGATGCCGGGATTATGATCTCAAGATGGTTGCACATCTCTTTATGATCTCCTTTTGGTACAGAAAGGACCTGATGAAAGATCTCGGTCTCAGCACGGTCTGATAACTCCCGGTTGTTCTCGGGCGTTGGGTCCTCAGAGTCATAGAAATGAGCGATCGTCCGGAACGTTACCGATGTGCCATTTTTTTTCTGCTCGTTGTTTTGCATCTATCATCATCCCATTTGTGTTAATCTCTTTTGAGCCATCCCAGATTGAAGTACACCCATGCGGTCAGCACCATCACGAGTCCCACGATCGTGACCATCTGCAACAGGGTTGCCGGCCATGGGTTGCCGATCAGGTTCATGCCTAAAAGCCCCCCGACAATAGCCGGGACCATGGTAAGTGCGGTGAGGACTGCGAGGATCTTCATCACCCGGTTCATTGAAAACGATGTCGTATTTAAGTAGAAGTCTACCATCCACGCAAAGGAATCAGAGACATGCTGGGCGTTATCCGAGAGCAGGGAGCACCGGTCGATCAAGGAACGGAGCCTGCCTTCTTCCGGTGTGTCTTGCCCGGAAATTTCCTGTATATTATCGCAGCACTCTTCTAACGCGGTCTTGGTGTGGAGCAGTCCTGATGTGATCCTGCTCAGTGCCTTCTGGTCCGTGTACATCATGGTTAAAAAGTTTGAGGGAAGCCTGTTCATCGGCTGGGCTTCAAGGTAGACCAGCTGCTCTTCTGCTGCCAGGATCAGGTCTTCAATCGTGCCCATCTCATCCCGCACAATGAGATAGAGGATCCCCGGGCCGGTCAGGTCTATATCCTCAAGGCCTGCAGTTATGGCCACCTTGTTCAGAATTGGCAGCGTGGTGCGGGCAAAGGTCATTACGCTGTCACGGTCATAGGCCACCAGTACACCGTCCCAGGAGAACTGCCATGTGCTGCCGGTACCCGGTTCCCTCACGAGCCGTGGGAGTTTTACAAATATCGTGGTAATTTTCCCGCTATAATCCGCTCGTGTGTAGGCATGTTCCCGGAGTTTCGCATCAAGAAGGTAGGTGGGGATACCGGAGATCCTTGAAAGGGTGGAAAAGTCAGTATGGCTTAAGCCAGAGAAATCGAGCCACTGATTGTTCCGGTCAAGACTGGTTGCCGTACTGCTGATCGTTACGGGCTGCCAGACCGGATCTGACTGTTTGGATCCGGCAGCCGGTTTGGCAAGGGAAAGAGAACGGACCCGCATCCCCGTCCCCTGCCTATCATCATCCTGGTCGGATGTTTTTTGTGCGAAATGCCGGCTGACTGTTTTTCCCCCACGAAAAAGAACCTGTGCTGCCTGCATCACGCGGAGCACCCGGAAGTAGCTGGCGATCCCGTAACCTGCACCGATGACCAGTGCAATTGCCGGCACACCGATGATGATCAGATCAAGAATATTCCATGGCGAGGTGAAATGTTTCCACCGGTCTTCGGCAACGATGAGACGGCAGACATACTCAAGGATGAAGAACAGCCAGATGGCGACATCAAGAATGGAGAGAAAGGATATGATAGCAGCAGGGAGGCTGGCAAAATCAGAAAGGAGAAGGATCGGGATGAGCAGGAGGGCGAGTGTTCCCATCACCCACTCGCAGAAGACATCGTTTACTATCTGCCGCAGCTGGCCGGCCTGGTCCTTTCGGCCAATCTCTTCCCAGTCCTGCCACGGGGTGATGCGTATGCTGGTGTTAACCGTTCCACGGGGCTTATGCAGCTCTGAGAGGTTTGCGTTTTGTTCGTCTTCCGGTGTCGTGGGCATGGCGGTCTGTCCGATACGGGCGGTATGTGCTTTGTATGAACGATCGTCATCGCCCTTTTGATTTATAAATACCGTTTCTTATGTACCCTTGTTCTTCCGATCAGTGGTAACAGCTGGTCAACATATCTGGAAATCTCCCGGCACGAGTGGCTGGCAGTGCACAACTATACCAGTCTCGTATTTGCAGCCCTGATCATCATCCACCTTATCCTTCACTGGCACTATTTCCGGAATATCAAAAAATGCCTGAACCCTGATAAAAAATCCCCGTGTGATATGCCATATCAGTGAGCATCACACCGATTGCACAGTCTCCCGAACCTCTGCAAAAATTCAGCAAATTCAGGTAACCTGTGTCCGAAAAAACCCATGAGGAAGCATTCTTATGGAGAAAAAATCCAATTTCCTCTTAACGGGTTCTGATTTACATGAGTGAAAGTACGTCTCCTGACAAAATGTCCCCCAAAGAACTGATGATTGTGATAGTGATCGCGCTCGGCTCGTTCATGGCCGGTCTCGATGCCACGATTGTGAATATTGCGCTTCCTGATATTGCAAAATCCTTAGACATCTCCACTGTCATGGCATCATGGGTGCTCAACGCGTATCTCATCATCCTTGTCAGCCTCCTGCTCGCAGCATCGCGCCTTGGGGATATGAAGGGCTACCGGAATATTTTCATTGGCGGTTTTGCTCTCTTCACGTTTGGGTCTGCTCTCTGTGGGTTATCCCCGACAATTGGCGCTCTCATCGCATCGAGAATGATCCAGGCCGTGGGCGGAGCAGTCATCTCGGCGCTTGGGGCCGTCATGGTCACTTCGTACCTGTCTGCTTCCCTTCGGGGTCAGGCGCTTGGCATTGTTGCCATGTTCACCATGCTCGGTGCAGCCCTCGGCCCGGTTGTCGGAGGTTTTCTCACCAGTGCATTTTCCTGGCAGTACATCTTCTTAGTGAACCTGCCGGTGGGAATCATTGCGATCATTCTCGGCCTGCACATCCTCCCGAAACAGGCACCCGTAACCCCGAAAGCAAAGATCGATATTTTCGGTGTGCTGCTGGTCTTTATTGCGCTGGGCTCGCTCATCATTGGCCTGACCACAGTGCAGGGCAGCGACCCCCGGCTTGGGATGATTGCTCTTGTTGTATCGGTCGTCTTTTGGCTCCTCTTCATCGTTCAGGAACGCCGCGGAAAAGAGCCGCTGATCAATACCAGCCTCTTTGCCAACCGGGCATACTCTCTCCAGAACGTGAACGTGATGCTGATACAGATGGCAATGGCCGGTGTCATGGTCATCATGCCGTTCTATCTTGAGATGGTAAAAAAGATCCCCGCGGGTGATGCCGGTGCGATCCTGCTCACCCTACCGGTTGGTATGATCCTGACCGCTCCAATTTCAGGAAAGATCTCGGATGTGATTGGCACAAAAAAACCAATCCTTGTCGGTTTTTTGGTCTGTGCGGTCGCTTTGTTCTTTCTTTCCACCATCTCTGCTGAAACGAGCGTGGGACATATCGGGATCTACCTCTTCTTACTCGGTGCGGGAACTGGTATAGCATTCTCGCCGCTGAACAGTGCAGTGATGGGCGAGTGTCCGGCAAAAGACCGTGGGTCAACAAGCGGTCTTGTCAAGATGATGACCAATCTCGGGTCATCGCTTGGGGTTGCGGTCGTGATGCTTGTGGCTACGATCGCTGCAGGACCAAAACTTGCCCTGGTCTCTGCCCATGGATTGTCTTCAATGGAGCTTGCGGGTGCATTTGATGCCGCATTCCTGTTCTGCATGATACTGGAAATCATCGGTATTGTGCTGATGCTCATGGTTCCGGCAAGGGAACCCTCGGGTGAGGGTGGGGAAGCGGGGATTGGGATCTAAGCGGGGGACCTGGCTCCTCATTTTTTCGATAAATCGGTTTGGCGGAAAAATAGAAAGATAGATGCAGATGTGCCTTCTTACTTATCATACGTGAGGTGCGTTACCTGATGCCGGCGCCACAGGCAGTTCATGATCTTGTTGAACGGTATGAGTACAACCGCCCTGTCTACCACAAAGGACAGAAGAACGAGACGGAACTAAGGCGCGAATTTCTCGATCCCTTCTTTCGTGCGCTCGGCTGGGATATTGACAATAACAAGGGCAGCTCAGAGGCGTACAAGGAAGTAGCCCACGAAGATCCTATTCGTATCCGGGGGCAGACGAAGTTCATCGATTACTCGTTCCGGATTGGCGATAAGCGCAAGTTCATCTGTGAAGCAAAGAAGCCGGGGGTCGCAATAAAAGACGATCTCAGTGCGGCGTTGCAGCTGCGGAGATACGCGTGGAACGCCAAACTGAAACTATCGATCCTTACCAACTTCGAGGAGTTTGCGGTATATGACTGCAATGTCCCGATCCGGAAAGAGGATACAGCGGCGACAGCCCGGATTGCATTTTTCCCGTACACTGAATATGAGAAACGGTGGGACCGGATTGCAGCGGTCTTTTCCCCCGATGGTATACGGAAAGGCTCGTTCGACAAGTATGTTGAGACAACCGGAGAGAAGCACGGGACTGCTGGTGTCGATGAGAAATTCTTAGAGGATATTGAGAACTGGAGACTCCTGCTTGCCCGCAACATTGCGCTTCGCAATAGTGCACTCACGCAGGAAGATGTCAATACTGCGGTCCAGTTGACCATTGACCGTCTCATATTTTTACGGATATGTGAGGATCGTGGCATTGAAAAATACGAAACGCTTCGTGCAGTTTCGGATGGCGAGGCAGTTTATTCCCATATCTGTGAATTGTTCCGGTTCGCGGATGACAAATACAATTCAGGACTTTTCCATTTTGCAGATGAGGCAGGAAGCGATGAGATGCCGGATACGCTCACCCCTTCTCTGCTCATCGATGATGCCGTCTTGAAAAATATTATTCGCAGGCTCTATTACCCGGAGAGCCCGTACGAGTTTTCAGTGATCCCGGCAGAGATTCTCGGGCAGGTGTACGAGCAGTTCCTCGGCAAGGTCATCCGGCTTACGGCTGCACACCGTGCGGATGTGGAGGACAAACCGGAAGTGCGAAAGGCCGGGGGAGTTTTCTACACCCCGGCATACATTGTCGATTATATTGTCACCAAGACCGTTGGAGAACAAGTGAAGGGAAAGACCCCCCGCGATGTTGCGAAGCTAAGGGTGCTCGATCCTGCGTGCGGTTCCGGTTCCTTCCTGCTCGGGGCGTACCGGTTCTTACTGGTCTGGCATCGCGACTGGTATATCGAAAATCTCGTGCCAGTGCTCAAGGATCGCCTACCCACATCCCTGGAAGTCCGGGCACTTCTGCCGGATCCGGTGGCATCAGGAAAAGCGGCAAAGAAGGAGGGAGCGTATGAACTGCCGGTCTATAAGTCGGGCAATGGCGATGCGTCGAAGCTGCGCAGCGACTGGAGGCTCACGACGGCTGAGCGAAAACGCATCCTGCTCAACAACATCTTTGGTGTGGATATCGATAAGCAGGCAGTAGAAGTTACAAAACTTTCGCTGCTCCTAAAAGTGCTCGAAGAGGAGAGTGGGGAGAACATCTCGAAGCAGCTCAAACTTTTTGCGGAACGGGCGCTTCCTTCCCTGCACCGCAATATCCGGTGCGGCAACTCGCTCGTTGCCCCGGACTATTTCACCCACAAGCAGGCACACCCGTTCAACACCTGAGTTTGTAGTTTTCTAACTTACTT
>JAURZP010000372.1 GCA_030653335.1 Methanoregula sp.
CATCGGCAACTCTTCATTATTTGGTAGTTCACCTTCAAGAGCTCTTGCGCTCAGGCAGATTGGTTTTAGCTTTTAGATGTGTCCTCTTTTGGTAAACATCTCTCCGATGAGTTTTCACTTCAACCTAAAAAAAATCCGGTGTATTTTGGAATTCCGGGTATGCGATCCTTTTTTTTAAGTTGGGCGATGAATACTATACCGCGCGAGGGTAGCCAAGCTCGGCCAACGGCGCTGGACTTAAGATCCAGTCCCGCAGGGGTTCATGCGTTCGAATCGCATCCCTCGCACTATTTTCATTATTCCCTCTATTCCCGCCATGTAATATTTTTCCCATTGAAAAATTACGATGTTGCTCTGCCATAAATGCCGGATTGATGATAACTTAATAAAAATCTCTTAAAAAAACCATATCAGCCCAATGATCAAACTTCAAGATATGCCAAGCATAGAGGTTTTTTTATCCCGATAAAAACGTGATCGAAATATAACTATAAATGCTTTTTAATGATGATAGCAATTGTAATCATGATGTTCAAATCTCCCCTGCCAAATGCTGAAGAATTGATGCTTGAGAACTATAGTCCTGAGCAGTTGCTCAAAATATTTGAAACCTGCTTAAAGACAAAGACAACAAAAGTTCCGCACAATCTTTTATCAAAATGCTGGGGGTTACTTTTTTCTGATAAATTCCTGTCCGCTGAGGAACTTGTTGACGACATGCAAAGCGGGAAGCACAGGATCGGAGAGGACAAGGAGCGCATGTTGCGTGAATTCATCAAAGCGGACTGTGCAACTGGTGGTGCTTTTGTAAAGGAAGTTATAAAAAATGGAGGGCAGATTGCCCGGGCAGCGCTGATAATGATTGCGGATCTTGACATACTTTCCCGCATAGAATCCGATGGCAGGAATTTGATTCAGATACTCATAGAAGCGTGTGACAAAGGAGTGAGACCGGCGCTTATTGAGAGGGCGGGAAAGAGACTGCTCACCAATGTTTATGACAGCAGGGCTTTACCGGTTCTTTTCTCGGTCTTTGGCCTGACCGATCTTTGCATGCATGACCTTGACGCAATAGCAAAGGTGTTTTCAAAAGACGATCTCAGGAGAGTCATGAGCAGGAACAGAACCGGAAAGAACGGTCTTGAAATTTTTAACGCCGCATCAGCAAGGTTAAAAACTCATCCCCCCGGTGAAAGAAACAAATTTTTTGTGTCCCATGCCATAAAGTCAACAAATACGGAAGGGGACCTCAGGAGCCAGGTCAATACCCACAACCCCCATGCAGATGCTCATGTGGCAACACAGATAAAACCTGAACTGGAGGAAGAGAGCACAACTGGTGCCTCAGAACGATATGAATCGCTGATGCCCCACCCTCCCGATAATATTGATAAAATGTTAAAAAAAACTCATAGTCGCAGGTAGAGGTTTTAAAAAAAATCCAGTTTACCACTCAACAGCATTGAGGGCATGGACGATTTCAGCGGCGAATGCCTTTGAGGCAGACGGACCGTTTGCTGTGATTACCCGTGCATCCTTAACAACCGGTGTGTTCACGACAACCGCCCCGCCGATCCTCATTTCCCTGAATGATGCAGGGTTTTCGTAATATGTTGCCTTTTTCCCTTTCAGGATACCTGCACGGGCAAGCACTACCGGTGCAAGGCATATTGCTGCAACAACCTTTCCGGATTGGTGAAACATTTTAACAATCGGAATGAGCATTTCATCATCCCAGAGGTGTGTCTGGGAGCCGGAACCTCCGACAATCACCAGACCTTCATATCTTTTGGGATCAATATCATCAAAGGATAGTGTTGCTGTAGTTTTTGCCCCAAGCATTCCTGTACAGGGGCCACGGCGTGTGGAAGCGATCTCGAATTCGATACCCGCCTTCTGTAATGCAGCTACAGGTTCTGCCAGTTCCTCGTCCCTGAATTTTTCCGGTGCAATTGCAATAAGTATCTTCATACTATTCGAAGAGGCATCTGTTTATATAATTGTATTGGCTTTGTTCGGTCGGACAACCGGTATTGCATGACGGGAAAATATGGGATCTTTTCCTCAATGGCAGAGCAAAGTGATCCCTTTGGCATTTAAAACCAGATAATGGTATTTTTTTAAGAGTTCATCGACACGAACAGCCGGTTTTTTTAAGGTTATCGCAGTGCGAATCTTTTTTTTATGCCCCATCTGATTTAATGATCTCTGTGACCCTTCCCACGCAACCATCTTTGAGCCGCACTTTTATACCATGGGGGTGGGTTGGTGAGTTGGTTAAGATCTCCTGAACAATGCCGCGCGTCTTTTTTCCGGTGCGCTGATCTTGCTTCTGGATAATATCCACCGTGCAACCGGGTTGTATCGACAGACGGTTTCTTCCCTCATTTTGATTCGGCATCGGCATAAAAATATTCCGGATTTTCTTTTCAGGTGAAAGAAACTTTTCAGGTCAGCGGGTGAACTATTTAAAAAAAATCATGAGGGAGATGCCGGCACATTGTATACCCCCATGTTACTCTCAAGCGTTCCTTTCATTACCGTCCAGCCATGATTATCACCAAACATCAGGATACTGATCTCTGCCTGGTACTCATTGAATTGTGGTTCAAATATCTTCCAGCTGTTCTTTCCCTGCAGGGTGGACTCGATGCGGACAGATGCATTCATCGGTGCCTGGTAATCTGCGTACAAGGGAATAAGATACCGGTAGCACGTGGGGTCACCAATAACTGCGGTGCTTTTGACAGGGCAAGTTACTTTCTGCAGGTCCTGAACCGGGCGGAACATAACTCCCTGTTCAATGGGCATTTGGGTATTGATCACTTCTTTTGAACCCATGTTAATGGAGAGCCTGATCGTAAACGGATGGGTGGGGCTGGTTCCTGAGGGGGGGATAATTGCCGGAGTGGTGATCTTTGCAAGTGTTGCTTTTCCGGTATCGAACAGGGTAACTTTCCAGTCAGCCGGCCGACCTGTAATCTCCTGCGCACTGTATTGCGAAACAATCGGGGAATTTCCCACACGATCAGAAGGAACCGGAATAAAGAGAGTTACATTGTCGAGCTGAGAATCTGTAGTGATCGTGCAGCTGTAGTCATAAGTACTGGATAACGATGTACGGTACGCCTGTTCCACAAATCCTGTGTAGGTCACACTGGCAACAAATGTGACCAGAAGAACAATAATTAATCCCAACGTGATCCTGATGATCTTATCCATTTTTTATACAACCCCGCAATCCGGCAGGCGCACTGGTATCTTTTATAAGATCCCCGATGTATGCACCTGCCGGAATTCTTTTTAATAAAGTATTGTGCTATTCAGATTGAATACCTGTCGCAGAAAAATTCCAGCAAACAGCCTGTCTGTCACGTGCAAAGATCATCACACCTTTATGGTTGTGAAAAAAAGTGAGTACTATGGCGCCGCCTCCTACTCTTGTACTTCAGAATGTCAGGTTACCCTCCGGGCGTGTTGCGGATCTTACCCTTGCCGCCGGGAAAGTTTCCCATGTGGGTGCGTATAAGGGTACTGCAGAACTCTGCGATTGCAGGGGCTGTTTTGTCCTGCCGGCGGCAGTTGATATGCACGTTCATATGCGGGGAGGTGTACAATCGGCCAAAGAGGACTGGACAAGTGGAAGTATGAGCGCTATAGCCGGGGGTGTGACTGTAGTTGTTGACCAGCCCAACACCATTCCCCCTATCACCACCCCTCATGCATTGGCGGATCGCGTACAGGATGCAAAAAGCCATTCGCACTGCAATTTTGCGGTCAACAGCGGCGTTACTCCTGAAACTCCACTGGAATCTATGTGGGATGCAGGAGTTATGGCATTTGGTGAAATCTTTCATGCCCCATCCAGTTATGGCGATGCAATTGATGGGGTTGCACTGGGGGCGGCATTTGAACGAATTCAGAAACTTGGAGGGCTTGCAACGATTCATGCTGAACGTATCGGCACTTCTCCAGATACAGATCTTGTATCGCATGGTCTTGTCCGCTCTGCTTTGGGAGAAGCAGAAGCAGTTCGTACAGTACAGTTCCTGAATCGCAGTGACTGCCGGCTTCATTTCTGCCATATGAGCTCCGCCCGTTCGGTTGATACCGCCTCGGGTTCGGTTGAAGTAACTCCTCATCACCTGTTCCTTTCGTCAGAGCAGTTCGACAAAAACGATACCTGCGGGAAGGTAAACCCGCCTCTCCGTACAGAAGCGGAGCGAATGGGGCTCTGGGGGCGATGGAGCCGGATCGATGTGATCGCATCCGATCATGCACCCCACACTGCTGAAGATAAAAAGCAGGATTTTCCCGGCGCCCCATCAGGGATTCCGGGAGTTGAGACCATGGTCCCGATCCTTCTTACACAGGTTCTTGCCAAAAAGATCGATCTCGCATCAGTTATAGACAAGACTTCGTACGCTCCCGCACGGTTGCTGGGAATTCCCCGCGCGGGATTCGAGATTGGGAACCGGGCGGACTTTGCCATCTACTCAAAAAAGCCTGAACTGATTCGGGCTGAATCATTGCACAGCAGGTGCAGGTGGACGCCCTTTGAAGGACACAAAGCCATCTTTCCCAAAATGGTTGTGATGAACGGTTCTATTGCGTATCTTGGGGGGGAATTCTCCCGGCAGGAACCGATATGGTTTGCGGGAAACGGTTTTAATGCAAATCATTGATAAAAAAATGTAGACCTCATCACAATACTTTGCCGGATTTCTGTCCTCTTCCTAAAGGGCTAAATATCATAAAACACGATGTATCTGGTGCCGATAAAGCGCATCCATAGGTCCCCGGGTGATCGATTGACAAGCGTCTGGATATGATCCATGGGACAACCCGGTTGCGCGACAGGCATACGCCCGGCAAGGGTTTAAACACAGGTGAAGAACGGCAGCAGCCACTGGTGATCCATGTGCGTTTATGCCGGGCAACATTCTTATCAGCAGTTTACCAATGCCCGATATTTCTGATGCTCTTTTGGAAGAGCGAAACGGTACGATCATCTCTATCGATGTTACTGCCGGCTCAAAGGCAAATCTCTTTCCTGCAGGATATAATGAATGGCGAAAAGCCATTGGATGCCGGGTTACTGCGCCTGCGATTGAGGGGCGGGCAAACAAAGCCGTCATTACCCTGATTGCTGAAACGCTTGATCTGCCGGTATCTGCGATCAGCATACAGTCCGGTGCAACATCCTCGCAGAAACGTGTGCGTGTCGCTGGTGTTGCAAAGAACGATCTTCTTTTACTACTCAATTCACACGGCAGATGAGCGGACTGCCTTTTAGCCGATAACATTGGAATTTTATTTATCCGGTGCGCACTATCAAGTGTTCACCCTTGACTTTTCTGGTGAGTTTAAAAGCATACCCTTTAAGTAATTTTACATGATATATATAACATATACCTATGATCAGGCATTACATTCATCGCATGATACATGGGGGTGCGTTTACATGTATTCACCGGATACTACCAAGTACCTTATTCACATCAGCCTCACAGCAGAGGGGGTGGTCGAGAAACCCGATGTAGTTGGTGCCATATTTGGGCAGACTGAAGGGTTACTCGGCGAAGACCTGGACCTGCGGGATCTTCAGAGAACAGGACGTGTCGGACGAATTGATGTCCAGATAACGAGCAAAAAAGGCGAGACCAAAGGAGAGATTTTAATCTCTTCTTCGCTCGACCGCGCAGAAACGGCAATCCTTGCCGCATCGTTAGAGACGATCGACCGTGTAGGTCCCTGCGTGGCGCATATTGTAGTAGAATCGATAGAGGATATTCGCGTCAGCAAGCGAAAGATGATAGTCGAGCGGGCAAAGGTGCTGTTAATCGAGCGGTTTGATGACGGCACCATAGACAGTGACGAGTTGCTCGACGATGTGCGCGAGAGTCTCCGCATGGAAAAGATTGGTTCCATTGGCGAAGAGAAAGTGCCAGCCGGTCCAAATGTGCTGGAATCTGATGCGATCATTGTCGTTGAGGGCCGGGCAGATGTGTTAAACCTTCTTCGCTATGGAATAAAAAATGCCGTTGCAGTTGAAGGAACCAATATCCCAAAGACCGTTGTTGAACTCTGCGAAAAGAAGACGGCTACTGCCTTTTTCGATGGGGACCGTGGCGGCGAATTGATCCTTCGGGAACTCTTGCAGGTTGTAGACATAGATTTTGTCGCATTCTCTCCTAAGGGAAAGAGTGTTGAGGACATGACAAGAAAAGAAGTCATCAAGACCCTGCGAAACAAGGTGCCTGTGGAATATGTCCGGGATCAGTACTTTGAAGATGCAGCAGAACTTCCTGCAGAACTCCGCATCACACGCGGCCGTGGGGACGACTCGGATTCTTCAGGTAAAAAAACCCGTCATGCATCTCCTGCAAAGCGCACTTCTGACGGGATAAAAGGGCCTCTTACGCTCCGGGACCATATGGAGGAAGTAAAAGGCCACAGTCTTGCCCGCTTTCTTACCGATGATCTCACAATTGTAAAAGAACTGCGCCCGGATGAAGTTGAAAAAGCAATAGACACTCTTGATGGCACAGTCAGGGGTCTTGTCGTTGATCGTTCGGTTGATCAGAAATTGCTGGACCGTCTGGTCTGGAAAGGTCTCTCATATATTGCTGCAAAAGACTTTAAGGGCGTTATTAAACGACCGCTATCTATCCAGTTATTGAAAATGGGTTCCTGATACCCCCACACAAATTTATTTATCCTGCATAAAACCATGATACTGTCTGGAGTGGTCACATGCACAAAGAGGAACTAATCAATCTTCACAAGATGCTCTCTGAAGTCAAAGACTATTTTGAAGAGATCAATCCAGAACTGAAATTTACCCAGTACACTTCATTAAAGATTACTCCATCACAGCAGCACAAAAGCAAGATGGAGCATAAGTACGCGATATTTGTGCTGGGAACAGAAATTGCCAATGCGATGAAGGAAATTGATTATTCCTCTTCAAACCGGATATCAGCACGCATGAAGGAGCTTGCTGATAAGACTCTCAAAGAGATGGATGAGTCATAATTTTGCTCCGCTTGGATTGGGTGTCCGGTTTTATTGTGAGTTCCTTACTCGGTACATCATCATTTGTAGTGATTATCCATTGAAGAAATGTTGAAATCCCATGAGGGCGGATGATCGCACATGCAGTACTTCACGGATACCGAGGAATACATCGATCTTAAGGAAGTGAATCGGGCAATTGAGACTGCATTTGCTGATCATGCAAGAGGCGTTGTCCAGATGCCTCCAAAAGTCTACATCACCCTCCCTGAAGGGGACTTCCGGACCATGCCTGCATATCTTCCCTCCCTCTCGCTTGCCGGAGTAAAGGTAGTCAATGTGCACCCCGGTAACCCGGCAAAGGATCTCCCTTCAGTAATGGCCCTTACGATAATTCTCGATATCGCAACAGGTACTCCGGTTGCAATTCTCAATGCAACAAAACTAACGGACATACGTACCGGAGCAGCGGGTGCAGTTGCAGCAAAATACCTCTCCCCAAAAAAAGAAATTGTCCTTGGATTGATCGGTGCCGGTAGGCAGGCTGAAGCACAATACCGGGCGATTTCTCTGGAACTCGATATTTACGAGATCAAATGCTGGAGCAGGAATTCCCTGCATGCAGAAAAATTTGCACATGCAATCACTGAGCATGATGCCCACAGCGTTCCTCTGGAAAAAGCCTGTGACTGCGATCTCCTTGTTACAACAACTCCTTCCCGCACACCGGTTGTCAGGAGCGAGTGGGTGCAGGAAGGAACCCATATCAATGCGATTGGCGCTGATGCGCCGGGTAAACAGGAACTCGATCCTCTCCTGCTCAAACGGGGGATGGTCTTTGTTGATGATATGTCCCAGGCGGTTCATTCAGGGGAGGTGAATGTGCCCATCAATTGTGGGATTTTTACACCAGAAGAGATCGCTGGCACTCTTGGGGAAGTGGTAATAGGGATGAAGAAACGTAAAAACGCAGATCAGATCACCATCTTCGATTCCACTGGACTTGCAATCCAGGATCTGGCGATTGCGGCGATTGCAATGCGAAACGGACGGGTAATCAACCTTCCATTTCCCTGATGTGTAATATCTTAAAAAGTGCGGGAAGAAAATTCCTACTCTTCAGATTTTTTTGCATGTTTCTTCCAGATCTTTTCACGATAGACCGGCCCGCTGTTATAGGTACAGAATGGGATAAGGGTACCTTCCGGAGTTGCATAGTGTATGCAGCAGCGCTGAACCCGATCAAGATCATAATTATACCGGTCCATGAAATGCATGGTGCCGATAAAGAGTGCGTTCCAGTGGAATTCTCTGAGCGCGTCGAAGTTCTGCCCGATCAATGTTTTTCCGATCATCTTCCAGAACTCGGCAGTGTTACCATGCTCTCCCTTCTGCACGGAATCATGCATGTTTTTGACACCTTCTAACAATGCCTTGTATTTGTTTATGGCGCCACCTTTTTTTATCGTCTCTGTCATCTGTTCGATCGATTTAAAGAAACTCTCCACATCGACCATCCGGTTTACCGGTACAATGCCTGCTTCCTGGACGAACACATACGTGGCAGCACCGCAGTGTGGGTGGGCGGTGAAACGCACTTGTGGCTTTCCTGTGTAGGCTTCAACCAGATCGGAGAACGGGAGCACACAGGGAATCGGATAAAAA
>JAURZP010000442.1 GCA_030653335.1 Methanoregula sp.
AGGCAGAATCGTCGCATTAAGACTGTATAGTATCTCCATGCCCCTTTTATAATCTGGCGATATAAATCTCCGGAGAGATGGTGCAGTCAGGAGAATCAATAAGAAACCCGCGAGCCCCGCTTGTAGTGAAACTGGGTGGCAGCCTGCATCACCAGATTCCGGAGATCGTCCCGGTATTGTGCAAATCCGGGCGTCCGCTGCTGGTTGTTTCCGGAGGGGGACTTTTTGCCGATGCCGTGAGGCAGGAACAGGTGGAGGGCGATGCCGCGCACTGGATGGCAATCGCTGCCATGGAGCAGTACGCATGGGTTATTGCATCTCATGGAATGAGGACAACAGATATCCTCGCCGTACCAGAAACAACCGCAGTCTTTCTTCCGTATATCAGCATGCGACAGCATGATCCGCTCCCCCATTCATGGGATGTCACCTCCGACACCATTGCTGCATGGATAGCAGCTGAACTGGGAACTGAACTCCTTGTTCTCAAATCGGTTGACGGGATCTCTTTTGAAGGAATACATCAGGAACAGGTAACAATACCCATAAAAAATGATGTGGCAGATCCGTTTTTCATTCCATTTGTCCTGAAACACCGTATAAAAACTACCATTATCAACGGGAAATCGGGCGGGAGTATTGAAAAATTTTTAAACGGTGAAACGGTCTTATGCACCAAAATCGGTACAACCTTTTAAAGGTTCTAAAAGAGATACAATAAGAATCCTTGGAGGAGCTATAATGTCAGATAAAAAGTGTACATCCTGCAGTGCTCCGCTTGCAGAAGAGGGCGCAACGCAATTTGGGTGCCCCGCATGCGGTTTTGAGATCAACCGGTGTTACCGGTGCAGAGAACAGAGTATCCCCTACACCTGCCCGAAATGTGGATTTGGGGGACCGTAAAGCATGGGAAGTGTTGCGGTCATTATGCGGGTGATGCCGGAATCGCCCGAAGTCGATCTTGAACAACTAAAAAAGGCGCTCAAAGTAAAACTGCCCGGTATTCAGGACATGCAGATAGAGTCAATCGGTTTTGGCTTAAAAGCAATCAAGCTTGCCGCAGTAATCAATGACTGTGGGGGCGAGACAGATGCGATCGAAATGTCCCTCAATGAGATCGCGGGCGTTGAGCGTGCAGAGATCATTGAAGTAACCCTGAACTAAAACAATCAGTTCATCTCTTTTTTACTTATAGTTCAAGATTTCACTTATTCTTAAAGAGATGCCATAACAGTCCGTGTGATTGCCCGTATCTTTTCAACGGATTCGCGGAATGCCATCACTTCCGATTCATCGATCTTGATCGAGATGGGAAAAACACCATGACAATTCACGCGGGCAGGTACACCAATGCATACATCCCCCTCGCTGACACCATGCACTTCCTCTTTGATATAGGCAGAAACAGTCAGGATACGGTTTTCATCGCTGAGTACGGTCTTAACCAGCGAAGCGATCGCTTCTCCGGGCCCATAGACAGTTGAACCCTTGTTTTTTATGATCTCTTCACCGCTGCACTTGACAGAATTGATAATGTCCTGAACCGGCAGATGAGAAAAGGTCGGCAGGTTTGAGATCTTGATGCCCCCGATGGATGTTGCAGACCAGAGCGGGACAAGGCTGTCGCCGTGCTCTCCTATAATGCGCGTGTGGACTTCACTCACATGCACCTTGAAGTACGCAGCGATCAAGGATTTTAAGCGCATTGAATCCAGATGAGTTCCCAGTCCAAATACCTGGCTGGGTGGAAGACCTGAGCATTTCAGTGCAACACAGGTCATCACATCGACCGGGTTTGTCACAACCAGGATCTTTGTTTGCGGTGCGATGACACCGATTGTCTGTGCAAGCGGTGCGATGATCCTTGCATTTCCAACAGCAAGATCCATACGATTCTGGCCATGTGTGCGCGGAGCGCCTGCAGTTATTACAACAACTGCGGATCCGGCTGCGTCTTTTAAATTGGTTGTCCAGTTGATCTCGACATCGGTTCCCCGTGCGGCAAATGAATCGACAAGGTCCTGGGTTATGCCCTTTAAAAGAGACTCGCGTCCTTCCCGTCCGTAGAGCAGGATCTCACTTACGTGGGGGATCGATGAAATCGCATGTGCGGCAAACATCCCGACATTGCCGGTTGCACCGATAATGGTCACTTTTGCCATGATAATCGTAAATAGGGACGCGTTATCGGTCGACTGTACGTTACTACGTTTACCAAAGCATTCATCCTCCGCCCCGTTACCCCATGGGCGCCGAATGTCTACGGTAAGTCTGCTCCCTTCCGGGCCTGAACCGGTCCCCGCAGCAACAGGTCGCCATTCCCTCCGGAATATTGATACCTGGCCATCGACCTCATGGGACGAGGTTTCACAGTCAGAACGCACAGGCTCCCGCAGGCCGTTGCAGCCTTCCTCAAACTTCGCCCCCCGCGTAACGACGGTTTCAGGTTACAGGTGACGCCGAACCACCCGGGCTAGTCCCCATATACCTTTGTGCACAGCTCAATAAAGGTTTTTTACCCGAACACAATTTCCCGAAAATAAGAATCACTTATGAAATCAATCGATCAGCAAAAAGAAGAAAAACTCATGGGACAAACAAATCCCCGCCGATTTTTTCTTTCCACTCATCTTTAATCTGCTGTATTACCAGCGTGTCCTTTTTATCAAAGAGATCCAGTGCAGTCACCGGTGTACTATGAAGGGGAATCACCGTGTAAAGTCTCCTGAAATCCCCCTGGTAGACTTCAATTTTCTGCTCACCTTCGGTCTCAGCAATTTTTACAGGGTTTTTCACAACCGGGTGCTTTTGCATATCCTCCATCTGCTCGAATATCTTAACCCGGCTAATCTTGAAATACTCCCGGTTCACTTCAAGATTGAAAGCGGACCAGAACGCTGAGGCATACCATGCATCGTTCAGGATCACGTGCGGCACTCCAAGACATGCAGCGGTCAGACCGAGGGTTCCGACACCCGAACAGGCATCGATAAACATCTTTGCCGGTGGTATTCCCACATGCTGCTCCAATGCCCGGATCTTTGGCGCGTATCCTCGTGAAAATTCGATGTGGACCAGTGACTGCTGTTTGTACATGACAAGCGGTCCGGTCTTAAGAGGGAAGAGATCTGCCCGTACATCACACCCTGCCAGAAGATCATACACTTTGGGCACAGATTTTAAATCTGCGTTGGCAATTCCCGGCACAAAGTTTCCGGTCTTTACCACCCCCCGCAGTTCGGGCACTTCATTCATCAGCCGTTCTGCGGTCCTTTTTGTCGCTTTTGAAGTGAGGAGCACAAGGGATTTATCAGGAAGAAATGGCGGGCGTTCCATAGGAAATCCCGGGTGAATGAGTGGTGAACCCACCGCAATCAATGGTTCAGTGGGTTTCATATCCCCTTCCTCTACCATGATCACGTACAGGTGGGCAAACACTTCATCGATAAACCGTTTCCCGCAGGAGCAGGGCAGGGCATATTCGAGCGTTGGGAGCGGAAAGCGTTTGTCCAGTACGCGGGCACTGCAATTTTCACAGGGTTGGAACAGGAACGGGAGTGTGACAAGAATATCTTTGGCTGATCTGACACAGTCCATCTGGCAGACAGGACACTTCATTATGCTCCCTATGTGCTTC
>JAURZP010000461.1 GCA_030653335.1 Methanoregula sp.
AAAAACAAGAAAGAGTATGAGTGGAAATATTATTGATGTTCGTGTATTTTTTTTCACCATGGCAGGTCACTTCTTTTGAAATGATTGTCTGATATATTCCCGTATTTTTTCTGGAAGATAGATTTCGCGACTAATAGGGTCAGAAGGCTTTTCAATTTTAAAAATTCCGGTTTTGCCATCGGATAAGTCGGCTTCTGTAATTGACGGATTCCAAAATTTTTCATTGAGCTCGGCCGTTGTTATACTTTTGTTTTCTGATTTAATCGATACGTAATCAAACGAATTCAGATCAACGAATATTGTATATTTCAAAACCTGTCCATTTGTTTTATCAAACAAACGTAATGTAAGTGGGGGGGGAGTTGCTTGAGTAATATTTTGAAATATTCCGAAATAAAAAGCCCCAATCACACAT
Source organism: Methanoregula sp. (assembly GCA_030653335.1). Taxonomy (GTDB): domain Archaea; phylum Halobacteriota; class Methanomicrobia; order Methanomicrobiales; family Methanospirillaceae; genus Methanoregula. The sequence goes on from JAURZP010000461.1 coordinate 416, forward strand.
AATAAAATTATCGCAATCAAAATCCCAATAAAATATTTATTAAAAGGATCCGAAGAATCGCTTTTTCTCTCTCCAGTCCCGTCACTTATGGATTGTTTTGCCTTTGGAACTGCAGGTTTTGGAGTGCCCCCCCCAGACGGAGTTACAATACTTTTTGGTCTATCCAATTTCTCCAGAATTTCAGATTTATATTTTTTAATTTTGTAATATTTATTGAGGTTATTTAAGAAGAACTCTTTAGTAGAATTCAAATCTCCTTGCAATTTATCCAGATACAAAACAAACTCATCAAGTTCTTGTTTGGTAAAATTCTTTAAAGAAAAACAATCAGAAATCCATTTGCTAAACTTATCAGTAATTTGGGTTGATTGTAAATCCTCATTAAAATATGAGAAAAATTCCCATCTCTTGTTCCTTATCATGAATGCAACTACATCCTGAAAAAGAAGTGGAAATTCCCAGATGAAACGTGATTTTTGAAATGAATTGATAAAACGTTCTTTATTGGGATCATCCAATTGTTGATAGATAGAAATTAAGAAATCTCTCATTGAATCTGCAGTGTCTGACTGCCGACCAACCTGAATATAAACGGTAGACAATGTGTCTCTATCAATATCTTTCAGGTTTCCAGTGGCCACAAAAATATTGTTACAGATGATAACGAGTCTCTTGGGGTCATTCTGAAAAAATTTAACAATCTTTTCGGGGGATTTTTTGTATATTTCTGAAAGATCGCATTTTGAATCTACAATTTTCTCTCTTATTGTGATTGCGAGTTCATCACGGGATGAGGGATTTTGGGAATTTTTCAGCTGTGAAAATATGAGAAAAAATGCCCGATAGAAAGTTTTCATGGTCTCAATTTCTGGATTGACAATCACATATTCGTTATTTTTATTTGGTTCAATGTCTGTTTTCATTCCGTCGGGAATCAAAAGCAGATCGGATCCATCCCCAAGCGGATAATGACTGATGGCATACACAAATCTCAATGGTGAGATGTTACAAAGGCTGGAGATTATTTGTTCAAGTAAACAGATTCCTGAGGAAAAATCCTGAATTTTTACCGTAGTTTTTTCATTATTCAGGAGCCGTCCCAATAACACGTCCAACAAATTATTTTTTTCCGTTTTTACATGAATTGAATTCAGGTCTCCCGAATCCCAGACACCCAAGACGGTGTATTGAATGGAGTCGAGAGATTCAACCTCTTGCTTTGCACTATCAAAAAAGTGGCATATCCATTCCGGATCATCTTTGCAGAATGTGTTTGGATATTGAGCGAAAAAGATCGCTCGTTCTTCCCTACCCCCTTTGATCTGGACAATTAGTCTGGTTCCAATGAGTACATTAGTCAAATTTGTCTCAATGTAGAACGCACATCGTTTAGGGTTTAATCTCTGGGACAACGATCCGTATTCAGACAATGAACCCTTTAAGATCTCACCATCAGTTGAATATACTCCAAATTTAAAATCCGAATTTGGCAAGTTCATCCACTCTCCAAGGGAAAATTGATCGTACCTTTGTCTTGTCGGGCGATTCTGAATGTATGCTGTTCACACTTACCGCAAAGAAGTATATTGGAATATACCCTGCAAGAGATTCGATGGCTAAAAAAGGAACTATTGCTCTCAATTCGTTGAAGATATCTTTTTCAATCTGTGCGGCGGTCTCTGATTTTTCGGGAATTCCAGCGATATTTTGAATCAGATCGGTTTTTGTTACAATCAGTGCATATTTTTTATCAGGACCAAAATATTTGATAATATCAAGATAATAACCGAATAATAAGTTTAATTTCTGTATCGAATCCGGAGTTTTTTTTGCAATAAGTTCTCCATCAACTAAAAGAATAATCTTCCCGGAGTCCCGTAATCGCTTAAAAATAAAACATTTTGTAACATCTTCGATATTGGATGCAAGCAATTCTGAATATTTTTCTTTCAATGAGGCAAGAAATTGGATATCCCCAATTTTTTCATTAAGGATTGTTGGCTCTAAATTCAACTGTGTGCTTATGTCATAAATTTTTTCTTCGAATAGTTTCTCATTGATTTTACTTTTTAGATCCCCAATAATCTCTCCCGCGTAATCTACAATGGTGAATTGAATTGATTTGAACCCCCATTGTGTTCCTAACAAGGTGTATATCGCTACCATATCCTCTTCGTTAAATGGAATATTTTCGCCCTTACTAACAAGTCCTTCGAAATGAGCTATCAGGTATTTTTTCTCGTCATCCCCCTTTCTGCAAAAGATGAGTTGTTCGGGATTTCCTTCATAAAATTTTACAAATTGGTGATATAATGCCAAGAGGAGATATGTTTTCCCCGATCTTCTCTGGCCGAACATAAATACTTCGGATGCTTTTGTTCCTTTGAGGTATCGTAACGATCCAGCGAATATCGCTAAAACAACCAATATTGAAATAATATATGAGATAAATGAGGCTTTTTTAAGATTGTAATAATCAATCAATCCTGATATTGATAAATCAGGGAAATTAACAAGGAACCCATAGAATAAACAAATTATTACCAGTACCGATAGAATCCTGATCAAATTTCTGGTGATATCCGACAACAGATCAAATCGTTTTTCGATAAAAAACTTGAAGGATACTATCGATCCTACAATAATCCCGACAATGATGGCTTCAAATATAAAAAATGGTTTTACAATCGTGAAATACAGTAACAGAGGGATTAGAAAGGAGAGTATGAAACCGCCACATCTTTTTGAATTATCATCCAATACAAGACCGGCCCCACACATCATTGTTGTCGCGCTAAGAAAAGCAAGAATAATTACTACAAATGGATGATAACTTGCTTCAAATAACCGTGATAATAAAATAAGTAGGAGTGACAGTCCTAATCCGGACAGTATTGCGATTTTTTCCCATTTGATTACTTTTTTCTCATTAATTCTCATTCTCTCACCAATTGGACAAGTGAATAAAATCCTAAAATCATTTTAAAATATCAATGCATGACATTCAAGCTGAGTTCTAATAAATACTCTTATTTGAATCAGTTCAGATAATATCAAACCCTGAAACAAAAAAACAATAATAATATTTTATATATTTCATTGATGAATTATCAAAGGAACATAGAGATTCAAAATAACATTAAATGAAAATTATTAAATCCATACTCGTCATTTAACGAATTACTCTTTATTGGAAGTTAAGACATGACCGTAATTCCAAAACAAGTTGATACCCTCCTCGATAATCCTGCGGGTAAATGGTGTAGTTTAGGACTTGATTATCTATATCAGAACAAACTTGATTATGCCCTCAATTGTTTTGACAGTGCGATTAATGTGAATAAAAATTATTGTATGCCCTGGTTACTCAAAGGAATTCTTCTCTCTCTATCAGAAAAACAGGACGATGCAATTGCCTGTTACAAAGAAGCCATTAAAATTTCCCCGAACAAAATCCAGAAAACCTTTGAAAAAAAAATTATTGACATTGATAGAATTTTAAAACCAGATGAATCTGTTAGACAACACGTAATTAAAAATTTTAACATAGCAATGGCGGAACTACCACAACCCCCGACATTGTATGAAAAATTCTGTATTTTTTTTGAAAAGATTAAGGAAATCTTTTCATTTCCACCAAAAGGATCGATCGATCACGCTCAATTAGAAAAAATAAAACATGCTAAGATCGAAGTATCCAATAAAATTGATTGTATCTTTGAGTATGATATCAAAATAATCAATGAGAAAATAAAATCCACCTATGATAAAGCAATACAATCCTCCTCAAAGCAAGAAGAGATTTTCCTCGCAAAAAAGATAAAAAATCTACAGCAGATTCTCAATTCAAAATGGGAGACATTAGATAAATTGCAACGGATCCAACATTATTTTGAGCGAATATTAGCGGTTAATGATATTGGTGTCAGTCTGAAAGAATTTGGTTTACAGGAATTTAGTGGAAAAGCAATCGAAGATTTTGTTATAGATGTTAAAATTAATTCTGATGATATGGACAAAAAAATTGAATTGACAGAGGTCATAACTTCAACACCAATCAATCATGATGCTGGGGAAGAAGACTTAAAAGATATTCTTGATGAGATACGTCTGAAAAAAGAAGTGATAAAGGAATAATGATTTTTCCCAGTTCGGCCCCAATTCATTCCCTGTCCAGAGATCGCCTTCAGCGTCCTCCACACTGCGGTCTCGGTCGCCGACTTCCAGAGGACAATCACCTCATTGGTTAGTGGCCCGTAAGAGCGAGCTGGAGCAGCCGACGACAACAACGCGACGAGCCATGGGCATACTGCATCTCAACAGGACAACTCCGGGAAAGCAAGGGAGAGTCTGTGAGCGGAGCGAACTGTAGTGCAGTGAAGACGAATAGTCTCAACCGATATTCATGTCAGCAAAAAATTCCTGAACGGTCTTTCTTAAAAAAACGCGAAATTTGTTTTCCGGATTCCGGAAAACTTTTTACAAAAAATCACCCGGCATTTTGTCATAAAAAAACCGGACCTGCGAAAAAAAATAAAAAATTTCCCGGCCCCCGGTCCCGCATCCCATCCATCAATGCCTGCCCCTCTCGTACCAGTTCCTGCCGCTCCACTCCTGAAGAATCACCTAAAACCCCCCTTTCGCCATACGGTCCGGGGGGTCATGTAAAAATGGGGCTGCAACCCCTAAAACCCCGCAAAACGCTCCGTTTGTCAAACGAGGCATTTTTAAAAAACCCCGTAAAACGCCCGGATTCCATCGGGACGGGTATGTTGGAGGAAACCGTAAAAGGAGTTCATTTTGACCTTTACAGGAGCTGCGTGAGTTTTCGCTTTAAATCTTAAAATCAACGGCAGGTAGCGGAACGGAAATAAAGTGCCCCAAAACCGCTATAATGTGCCTTAGAACGCATTATATGCGCCTCAATATAGGGTTATTTTGACGATTGGGGTGTTATAAGCTGAGATAAATGGTGATTAGACGGGGGTTGCTGGGTTATCCATGGAAAAGAGTATGTGGATGGCTGGTGAAGAACGGTTTTTCCGTTTTTAAAGCCTGAGCCGTTTCCGGATCTTCCCCCACAAGGATAATGCCGGCTGCTTACAGAATGGCAGCATACCTTTTGCCACGCGATCCGCTTCGCACTCATCGCAGAGCGTATGGCGTTTGCACGTAGTCTTTGGGCAGGGGCAGTCTTTGCGTATGATGGGAGACATCAGTGATCAATCTGAACCGGGCATTGGTTTAATCCTTTGGAGCAGGAGTGAACCCCATCTTCACTGGCAACTCCTGTGCCCATGCGGCAATCGCGTCCCAGTCGCGGAAGTCACCGGCAGGGATCTTTGCCATCTCCAAAAATTTCCGCATCACAAAGTTTACCTTAGATGGATCCAGTTTACCGGCAAACAGGACCGATGATACGGGTGTGACAGGCCCAAGGGATTTTCTCATGGCCGCCATTGCCGCCTCCACCGCACCGGGATCCGGGTTCTTTGGCGCAAGCCCGACTACAAATGCGGCGACCGGCAGTTTGAGGAGTTGCTCACGATTATTCCCCACAAATCTCTCAACAGCACCATCGACACTTCCCATATAGAGCGGTCCGCCAATTATGATTGCACTGTAACCCGCAAGTGTTGAAACCATTTTGATATCAGTGACATCAACGGCATGTCCATTGTTTGTCAGTTCTCTGCCAATAACCTGCGCGATTTCCGCTGTTGATCCGTTCCGCGTTGCATAGGCTAAAAGAATTCGTGCACTCATGTGGATTCCCTGTAAAAAAATATTTGCCCGGTGCCCTATTAAATTCAGTGTGGAATCATTAGTTCAGGGTTGTTGCAACCCATGCCGTCATTAAAAGAAACCGGAGATGGATCAGGATCGGGCGCTCTTTTTTGCCGGTATTCCTCGTTCAAAAGCGAGAGCATTTTATGAAATCCGCACATATGGTGTGTAGAAGTGTTTTTACCATGGCCACCGATCCCGTCTGCCTGATGATAGTTGATGAAGAAGATGCGAAACTGACCAGCACCCACAAAGGCGAGAAATATTACTTCTGCTGCAACTGGTGCAAGAATAAGTTCGATGAGAACCCGAAGCGATATTCGCGTATTTCTAACGATGTCAGTGTTAACTTAAAAGAAGTGAGATAAGCGGTATTGACCGGGCAGCAACCTCCCGGCTCTGATAAACGATCTTCTGAACCCGGAGGGAAATGCTGCATTAGAAATACGGGTAGCAGATATCATTTTTTAAGCCACGCGGGCAGATACAGGTACAATAATCCATAGACCGGAACGATTGAGAATTTTTTATGAAACCACAAGATGATC
>JAURZP010000467.1 GCA_030653335.1 Methanoregula sp.
GCCATACCCGGGAACAGATTGAAAGGTGGCTGGCAAAAAACGGGTTCCGGTTCGTTGACTCAGTTGGATTCATGGTGTACATGGACAGGGAACGGCAAGAGACATTCCCCGTACGGGCATACCTTGCACGGAAGGTTGACGGGAGAAATTGATCCGATACTGCCTGCATTGCCGCAAAACACATAGGCGCTATGCCCGTACCGGGCCCCGGGGACAAGATCCAGGCAGAAATATTCAAAAATAATATGCAGGTGGAGTGAGGAAATGGTCGAGTTTACCCATATTCAGTATGACAAAGCACAGATGGCAGATATCAGCGGCAAGGGAGATGTGGTGCGCGAAGCAGTCGCAGCCGGTAAAATATACTTACGGCCGGCCACCCTTACCGCGATACGCGAGGGGGCTGTTGTGAAAGGCAATGTGCTCGCTACTGCCCGTGTTGCTGCAACACTCTCGGTGAAGAACACCCCCGCCCTGATCCCGATGTGCCATGCTATCGCCATCAGTGCGATTGCTGTGGATTTTTTTAACGGCGACGGTTACATTGAGGCCAGCGTGCGGGTGAAGTCCACCGGAAAGACCGGTGTCGAGATGGAAGCCCTGATGGGCGTATCTGTCGCACTGCTCACCATCTGGGACATGGTGAAATCTGCCGAAAAGGACGAGCACGGACAATACCCGGTCACCCGCATTGAAGGTATCCGCGTGATAGAGAAACGTAAGGGCTGATCAATGGATTATTCAATTGTTTCTTAAGGTTGTTTGATCTGCCGGTTGGTTGTCAGGTTTGCATATTTATTACCGCTCATTTAATCTGCTGAAATGTTGGTATGACACCAAACTTTATTCTGGAGCGCGTGCATAAACTCCTGTATGGAGCCCGAATGTGGTCTTGCCATCTCTGCCCGGAAAGTGGATTATCTCAAATTTATTTTAAAAACGGGAGGTACGGTCAGGACAACTGAGATTGCGTCAGCATTCAATGTCGATCCTTCAACAATTACAAAAACCCTTGCCGAGATGTCGGCAGCAGGGTATATCAAGCATGTCCCGTACCACGGCGTCAGTCTGACAGATTCCGGAAAGATCCATGCGGAATTTCTCGTCAAACGGCACCGTATCCTCAGTCTTATGCTGGTCAGAAACGGGCTGACCACACAGGAGGCCTGTCGCGAGGCTTCACGGTTTGAGAGCCTTGTCTCCAAAGACGCGATTGACAGGATTTGCCATTTTATGGGACACCCCCGGCAGGGAGTCTGCGGTGAGATCACGCACGATGAGGGTTGCCTCACAGGATATCAGATGGTCAGTGCCCCTTCATGAAACGTGAATGCCAGGAAAATGTTAAATAAAAAAATTGGATTGAACCCAAATTATGGTGAGTTGTATGCAGGAACAGAAAATTACCGTATTGCAGGGAAACAGGAATCATGAAGGAAAATACGGACACAGCCGCATAATTATGATACTGTGTATGGTGGCTGGCGCTATGATCCTCCTCATGGCAGCGGGATGTGTTCAGCAGCAGGGAGCAGTGGTGCCGGCAGATAACGGGACTGCCCCCCTCAAGGTTGCAGTCACGATCCTGCCGCAGAAACAGTTCGTGGAGCGCATAGCAGGCGATTATGCCCGTGTCATCGTTCTTGTTCCCCCCGGAGCAGATCCACACACTCATGAACCCACGCCAAAGCAGCTGGAGGATATCAGCCGGGCTTCGGTGTATGTCAAGGTGGGTTCCGGTATTGAGTTTGAACGGGCATGGATGGACAAACTCAGCGGGGTCAATCCCCGCATGACCGTTGTGGACAGCTCCACGGGCATACAACTTATCTATGGTCATCATGAGCATGATGAAGCAGATGCGGTACCAGGTACTCATAAAAATACATCCGAAGAGGGAGCCGGTTCAGACCCCCATATCTGGCTCTCGCCAAAAAATGCAAAGGTCATGGTAGAGAACACGTACCAGGGACTTGCGCTGGCAGATCCCCTGCACAAAGCAGAGTACAGGGCCAATACTGACTCATATCTCAGGGATCTTGACAAGCTCGATGCAGATATCAGCCACGAGATCTCCCAGAAGCAGATTCACACAATAATGGTCTATCACCCGGCATGGTCGTATTTTGCCCGCGATTATGGTCTTCTCCAGATCCCCATTGAAACTGACGGCAAGGACCCCACCCCGAAAGGACTCGAAAACCTCATTCGACAGGCAAAAGCAGGTAATATTACCGTGATCTTCGCATCACCGGAATACAGCACAAAGAGCGCAGACGTGATCGCAAAAGAGATCGGCGGCAGCGTGGCGCTTGTCAGCCCGCTGGAAGAAGACTACCTGGGAAATATCCGGAAGGTCTCATCTGCATTTATACGGGGGGTCAGCACCAGGTGACGGACGAACCGGTAATTGAGGTGGAAGACCTCTGGCTCAGCAGGAAAGGAGAGGTGATCCTTGAAGGGATCAATCTCCGGGTCTTACAAGGGGATTTTTTTGCAATCATAGGGCCAAACGGCGGGGGAAAGACCACGCTTCTCAAGGTTATTCTCGGGCTCATCCCTCCCGACCGCGGTACCATCCGGATCCTTGGCGGGTTACCCGGTGATAAACGACACCTCTTAGGTTATGTTCCCCAGCTGCGGACATTTGATTTTAATTATCCCCTCAGTGTCCGGGAGATGGTCTTATCAGGCCTGCTCGGCCGGAAAACGGGCATATTCAAGACGTTCAATGACGCGGATTACAGACTTGCGGACAAAGCGCTCTCGACCATGGGTGTTGCACATCTTGCTGACCGCACAATACGCAATCTGTCAGGTGGTGAACAGCAAAGGGTGGTGATTGCACGGGCACTGGTGGGTGATCCCAAGGTACTCCTTCTCGATGAACCGACCGTGTTTGTTGATACACCGACCGAGACGCAGTTTTATGATATTCTTGGGAATCTGGCACGTTCGATGACGATTGTGCTGGTCACCCATGATATCGGGGTGATCATCTCCCATGTCACCAAGGTTGCCTGTCTCAATCATCGCTTGTATACCCATGACTCGAAAGAATTGACCGAAGATATGATCCAGGGTGCCTACAAGTGCCCGGTTGATATCATTGCCCATGGCCACCCCCACCGGGTGCTGCGTCAGCATCCGCCGGAGGAGTAGCCATGCTCTCGCTTCTTGGCTATACATTCTTCCAAAATGCCCTGCTGGCAGGAGTGCTTGCAAGCATTGCCTGCGGTATCATCGGAACCTTTGTGGTCATCCGGCGCATGGTTGCCATCAGTGGCGGGATCTCCCACGCGGCATTCGGCGGGATTGGCCTGGGATACTTCCTTGGGATCGAACCGCTGCTCGGGGCCCTCGGGTTTACAGTGGGTGCAGCACTGACCATGGGTGAACTCGAACAGCGGGCAGAGCAGCACATGGACACGCTGATTGGGGCGGTGTGGGCGACCGGCATGGCGCTTGGGATCCTCTTCATCTACCTGACCCCCGGCTTTGCCCCCGACCTTTTCGGGTACCTGTTTGGCAATATCCTGCTGGTGCCGCAGGGAGACCTGCTGCTCATGCTGGTCCTTGTTGTCGTCATCATCATCACCGTGGGGCTCCTGTTCAACGATCTTCTCGCGGTCACGTTCGATCCGGAATATGCAACCGTGATTAACCTGCCCGTGGAGCGGCTCATGCTGATCCTGCTGGTGCTCATTGCCCTCACGGTCGTTATGCTTATCCAGGTGGTCGGGATCATCCTGGTCATCGCCCTCCTTACGCTGCCGGCAGCCATCAGCCGGGAGTGTACTGCGCAGGTTAAGACCATGATGCTGTATGCGGTCCTTTTAGGGATCGCCTTTACCACTGCGGGCATCTTCCTCTCAGCGTTCCTGAACATTCCTTCGGGCGCAACCATCATCCTCGTGAGTGCCGCGGTCTACGGGGGAGTGCTGGTAAAAAAACGGTTGGCCGGCAGATAACGGGATTGAAGGGGCTGTTACATTGAACGAGCAGCGATTTTATGCTGATGTTCATGAGGATTTGGACACATGCCGCAGGAGATACAGAATAACAGCGATGAGGTAATCCCCCTTGACACCGTATCGCATATTTTTTCCGGGTTATCGAATGCATTTCGAAATGATAACCCTGATAATACAAAAAAAACTCCAGAATACAAGGGTATTTGATGCGGAATACAGTATAATCAATTATGAAAGTGGGAATCATCCGTTGTCAACTGACCGAGGATATGTGTCCTGGTACCACCGATTTTAAGATTGCCCGGGATGGGACGATGGCGTTTTCTGAAACCGGGCCGGTAGATATCATCGGTTTTGTTTCCTGCGGTGGCTGTTGTGGGAAGAAGGCGGTCACAAGGGCACAGATGATGGTTGACCGGGGGCAGAGGCAATCGTGTTCGCATCCTGCATGACAAAGGGAAACCCTATCGGTTTTGCCTGTCCGCATTTTGCAGAGATCAAGAGTGCCGTAGAGAAGAAACTCGGGGCAGAAACAAAGATTATCGACTGGACCCATTAAAACATATTCCGGGAACTACGCGGAGCGATGCGATGGGAATCGATTCCTTTTTACAACGGGTGATCAGACAGGAGTACGAACCCTATGATTTCAGATCCAACACCCGTCGTCTACCTCAATAATGCTGCGACAACATGGCCAAAACCCCCGGAAGTACTGGAAGAAGTTGCTGCATGCCTTCGCCTGCCGGTGCATGAAGCGGGGAGGACAACGGGAAATGGGTCCATGGACTATCCTTCTGCTGCACGCAAAGCCCTTGCAGCATTTTTCCATGTCGATCCACCGGAGCATTTTGTTTTTACGCAGAACGCCACCGATTCGCTGAACCTGCTGATTCACGGATTTGTAAAAAAGACCGGTAAGTCGTTTTATACCATCACCACGGAGCTTGAACACAACTCGATACTCCGCCCGCTCACCACGCTGGAACAGGAAGAAGCAATCAGCCTCTCTGTTGTGCCTTTCACTGACAACAAGGTCAGCCTTGCGACAATCAAAAAAGCGATCTGTCCTGAAACCCGACTGGTCATCATGACGCACGGCAGCAACGTGCTCGGCTCGGTGCAGGATATCAAACCCATTGCAGAATACCTTCACGCCAATGATATATTCTTCATTGTGGACGGGGCACAGACTGCCGGGCACATTCCGGTCGATCTTGCGGATATTCCGGTCGGTGCCTACGTATTCACCGGGCACAAGGCACTCTTCGGTATTCCGGGCATCGGCGGGTTCTATATTCCAGAGCCGGATGCAGTTGCCATCACCCGACAAGGTGGTACTGGCACGGATTCGCGGACGCTCACCCAGCCATCCGGCATGCCGGAGCGGTTCGAGACCGGGACACACAACTATCCCGGCATTGCATCGCTCTATGCCGGGATACGGTTCATCAATACGGTGGGCATCAGTGAGATTGAGCGCACAGGAAGAGATCTCACGGACCAATTCATCCGGGAACTAAAATGCACGAAAGGTATCACCATCTATAATGAAAAACCCGAACTTCCGGTCGTATCGTTTGACATCGCCGGTATCGATAACCAGGAGGTGGGATTCATCCTTGCACGGGCGTACAATATCATCATGAGGACCGGTCTCCACTGCGCGCCGCTCGTCCACAGGCGGATCGATGGAGGAAATGGCTGTGTCCGGGCAAGTTTCTCGTATTTCACGACAAGAGAAGAGATCGAAACGGCAGCAGCCGCAATACGGGAGGTAGCAGAGAGTGCGGATCGTTAAATCCATCCAGACAAAAGTCTGTGTTGATGGTTCGCTCATGAAAGAGTACGTGCTTGATGAGCCGCTCACCTTAGAATTCCTGAAATTTCTGGAGGCGTTTGGGACAGTCAGGTCCCTTGACAAACTTATAAAACCCTACTTCTCCTTCGAAAAAGAGCTGTTCATCTCCATCAAGGGTTTTGTCGGGGACAGTAATGTCGAGGTGCGGTATAAAAAGGAGTTTAAGGATCTCACCGGGGATTATTTTCACCTGCTCCTGTATTATTTCCGGCAGGGGCCTGCCGGAATAAAGCAACTACAAGGGATAGAAGAGAGTCTGAAAGAAAAGATGAAGATCCGGCTGGGGACCTACGGGGATGGAAGCACATGAACGTAAAACGCCGTGTCTTTGAGGAGTTGGCAGCAGACTACGATCGCTGGTTCGATGACCATGCAGAAGTCTATGGTGCACAGTTACAGCTGCTTAAGAGGGCAGTCCCGTCATCGGGACTCGGGCTTGAAGCAGGTGTCGGATCGGGGCGCTTTGCCGCACCGCTGGGTATCTGCTACGGTATCGATCCCTCATTCCCCCTCGCAAAAATGGCAAAGAGCCGGGGGGTTGAGGTTGTCATTGGGGTTGGCGAACACCTGCCATATCGATCAGGATCGTTCGATCATGCCGTGATGATGACGGTCATCTGCTTTCTTGACGATATAGCCGGAGTCTTGCGGGAAGTGTTCCGGGTCCTCGTACCGTCGGGTATTATCGTGCTGGGATTCATAGAACGGGACGGGGAGATCTTCCGGCATTACCGTGCTGAACCGGAAAAAGGAAGATTCCTGCGCTACGCACGGTTCTACGCCCCGGATGAGATAATCCTAAAACTCCATGAAGCGGGATTTTCAGGAGTTGAAGTCAACGCCCGTGAACACGGGTTCTGTATCCTGACAGGAAAAAAGAAGATTTCTCCGCGTTCCTAGAACCCTCCATCAGGTATGAACGTCCCTTTTTTTTAAGATGAACACTTTGGGAATCATTTTTTCCCGCAGAACCGTATAGGGTAATCTGTATCGGGCAGGATAATCCGGTTATTTTTATCATATACGCCCACCAACAATCCACAGATGACAGTCCAATCCCCCATGAGCATTCCCGAAGCTGCCGAAGTGCTTGGCATTACCGGTACAGCGAGCCTGAACGGGATACATGCACGGTTCCGTGAACTGGTTAAAGAGTGGCACCCGGATGTCTCGCAGCATGATCCGGACCTTTCCCATGTCACGTTCATCCGCATCAAAGAAGCTTACGACATTCTCGTGGAATACGGTATAAATTATGAGTTGTCATTCCGGGCTGAAGATATCCGCAAAGGCACTTCCTATGACTCAAGGGAATTCTGGATGGACCGCTTTGGTGATGACCCGATCTGGGGCTGAATAATTCCCGATACAATACGGGTCTGCCTGCGCCATCGTGTACCATCTTGCACTCCGTTAGATTCGGGATTGCACTATCTTTTATAAAATCTGCACAAACTCCTGTTTGAAAATAGTCAGGGGGTTGGATTGGTATATTACCCGGATAAAAACGACTATCCGAGGAAAACCGCTACGGCAATAACGGTTGTCCAGCAGCCGTTCTTGTCCCCTTCTGCCGACTGGCAGACATGTTTTGTTTTGATAATTTTCCCGCTTGCCTTGTAAATCTGTTCGCGCTCCTGCCATGCAAGACCGGCATCGAACTTTATACCGAGAGTGGTCGCAAGCATCGTGGCTGCAAGATCTTCAGCATATTCCCCGGTCTTTTCCTGGTTTTCTCCATACCCGTGATGTTCCGAGAGATATCCATACTCATCGGTATCTTTAGGCAAAGCAAGACCAATGGCTGCTGACACCAGACGATTGGGTTCGTTTGTGTCATTCCTTGCCATAACGCAGAACGTGACACCTCCCGGAAGGAGTTGTGCCAATCCGTCAGATTTGCAGAGCTGTTTGCAGTTGGGGGGAAAGATACTTGAAACATACACTAAATTGCATTTTTCTATCCCGGCCCTTCGCAATGCCAGCTCATATGAAGCAAGACGGTCTTTATGGACACCGACACCTTTTGTGAAAAATATCCCGGTCGGAACAAACATATTTTTTTTATTCCTTCTGTTTCCTTTTTTAAGTTTTGGTCATTTACTGATAAATCAGGGGTTCTTCTCCCAAATCAGGATCATCAGAAATTAACTAAAAATCCTTAAGTGGGAAAAGAGCCATTTTTTTTAAGGGCTGTGGAGTATCCCGCACTAACAATAAGTCAGTATGAGGACCATGCAACATTGGGATTTCTGTTGATTGAAAAGTTAGTAACGGAATGTTTTCGCTTCCTAAGAAGCTGCCTTTACCAACATTTTTAAGCATTTATGCGCATATGAGTAATTATGGTGCCTTAAGCAGTGCCAGAAGAATTTCAATGCCAGGATTAGACGGAATGGGATCAGAAGGAAGTAGTCTGATCATCGGCAGGGAATTGGGCGGGTGCCGCATTGAATCTGTACTTGTACAGGAACCTGTAGATGCGGCACAACCGGCTCATAATGAGAACGGACCTGTGATATCGCAGGGTTCTGCACAGGATATTCCGGTCTATGGCCGTGGACGATGGAGAAATTACCTGCGGGTGCGGACATGGCTTTGGATTCAGTGGCAGCAGGCGCCTCCAGATAAAAGAATTCAATATTTTTCAAGGTTATTATCATGAAAGTTGCAATCGCAAAAGAAGGAGATATGGTGTCCGAACATTTCGGCCACTGTACTGAATACGCAGTGTTCGTTATCGAAAAGTCAAAGATCACCTCAAGGGAAATTCTCGAGAGCCCCGGGCATGAGCCGGGAAAGTTACCGGGATTCCTTGCCGGGCATAAGGTCACGCACGTCCTCGCAGGTGGCATGGGCCCACGGGCAGTGGATCTCTTCTGTGAAAATAATATCGAGGTTTTCCTTGGAGTAAGGGGCAAGATCGAGACAGTAATCAAGGATTTCATGGCAGGAAATATTGCACAGGGTGAGAGCAGCTGCACCCATGGCCCCGATCACGAATGCACCGGGCATTAATAAAAAAAAAAAAAAAGATCCTCTACACTATGCTAAAGGAATGTAATGACAAAACCCGGTTCTCCTGACAGGAAGCCGTGTATCCGGGCAGAAACCCGGAACCGGTTTTTACCGGAAAATTAAGGAAAACTGATTATTATGACGCCACACTCACAAGATCACCCGGAAACGAAGGGTGCTCCCCATGCCCCTAAAGGGCTGCCTCCAAAGGCAAAGATCGATGTCAAACACGTAATTCTTGTATTGAGCGGCAAGGGGGGCGTAGGGAAATCAACCGTTTCTACCAACCTTGCTTCTGCTCTCGCGGCTCACGGCAGGCAGGTCGGACTGCTCGATCTCGATATTC